>NZ_PNCV01000117.1:0-18471 GCF_005886925.1 Pseudoalteromonas sp. S3260 | reverse complement strand
GCGGCGAAGGTAAATGTGGTGGTAGCCACTAAACTTTTCTTTTTCAGATAAGTGAGAGGGCCATTAGGCCCTTTTTATTTAATATGAGGTTTTATTATGGCTCAAAATCAAACGCCTAACTTTGGCATGGTCGGTTTAGGCTTGCGAAGAGAAATGCTAGATGAGCTTGAGCATGCCATACCAAAACAAATTGAGTTTATGGAAGTGGCCCCAGAGAACTGGTTAAAGCTAGGTGGGCGCTTTGAAAAGCAATTTAAGCAGTTAACCAATACTAATTATTTTGTTTGCCATGGTTTATCTCTTTCTATTGGCTCACCTGAGCCGCTCGATATTGAATTTATAAAGTCGTTAAAATCTTTCTTTGATAACCACGATATTAAAGCTTATAGCGAACATTTAAGCTATTGCTCAGGTAAAGGCCATATGTATGACTTAATGCCAATTCCTTTTACTGAGGAGGCGGTTAACCATGTTGTTTCTCGGGTTAAACAGGTACAAGATATTTTAGAACGCCCGCTAGCGCTGGAAAATGTGTCTTATTATGGTGCCCCTGGTCAGCAGCTATCAGAGCTTGAATTTACCAATGCTATTTTAGAAGACGCAGACTGCCAGTTGCTATTAGACGTTAATAATATTTATGTGAACTCGATTAATCATGGTTATGATGCACAAGCGTTTTTAAGTGGGCTACCAACTAATAAAATTGCCTATTGTCATGTTGCAGGCCACTACAATGAAGCCGAGGACTTGATTATAGATACTCATGGCGCCGATGTTATTGATCCCGTATGGCAGTTGCTTGATAGCGCTTATGAAACACATGGTGTATTTCCGACGCTGTTAGAGCGGGACTTTAATATTCCACCTATTAACGTGTTAACCAAAGAGCTGGATATAATTCATCAATTACAAGCAAAGCACCTGCAGCTGTTATCCACTGAGCAAAGTGCTTAAACAGTCCTATGCAGCTAGTAATAACAACAGCATGGTTTTAAAAGAGTATTAACTATGAGTTTTATCGATATTCAAAATGAGTTTATGGCTCATATTCGCCAGCCCAACACGAACCCTTGCCCAGCAGATGTTGAAGACAGACGTATGGCTATTTATCGGGAGCTTTTTTTTAATAATATTAATGGCTTTGTTTCATCTGCATTTCCAGTTTTAAAAACACTCTATAGTGAGCAACAGTGGCTATTACTGGTTCGTCAATTTTTTAGTGAACATGATTGCCAGTCTCCTTACTTTTTAGATATTGCTGAAGAGTTTATAACGTATTTAATGACAAGTTATGTGCCCAAAGAGTGCGACCCTGTGTTTATGCTAGCGCTGGCGCATTATGAATGGATTGAGCTTGATGTATCGGTAACTCAGGCTGACTTGGATGAGAGCGAACTGGTAACGAATCAATTAACTCAAAGCCCTTTATATTTATCTAAAACGGCACGTAACTTAAGCTATGAATTCCCCGTACAACATATTAGCGAAGCGTTTCAACCGCAACAGCCCTCTGAGCAGCCACATTATTTTGTGGTGTACAGAGATAAAGACGATGAAGTACAATTTTTAGCAACTAATGCGATGACCGCCATGCTTTTGTCTATTATTGACAATAACGCAGGAAGCACATTTGCGCATGTTTGCCAGCAAGTCAGTGAAAATGCACCTCAATTTAGCCTTGAGCAAATAACTCAAGGCGCATTAAGTACCCTAACGGCTATGGCACAGCGTCAAATTATAGTGACAAAAAATCAAGATTAAGCTCTTTATAGATTATTTCACATCGTCTATTATAACGCCTTTATTTGTTGTGCTTAATAAAAGGTTGTACCGATGTCAGATGATAAAGAGTTTAAAGACCCGTTTAATGCGGCTTACTTTTTTGCATTTTTAGCCGTGTTTGCTGGAATAGGGTGTTTAAATGCTATTTTAGGTTGGATCACCAGCTTGACGTAATTTTTGCTTTATTTCATAGGGCTGTTGTTTTCATCAGCCTTATATTTTTTTATCTTGTTTACCCTTCCTGAATTTTTATAACTACCGCAAACTCGCAATTTACGCTCACTTAAGGTTATAATCACCTGCTTTGTAATATGAACCATTGAGCAGTTAAAATTATGACTCAAGTAACACCAGCAATTATCAAAAACAGCATTACTACAATTGCTGATTACCCTAAAGCGGGCATTATGTTTCGCGATGTAACAACCCTAATGGCAAACCCTGAAGCGTTTAAAGCAACCATAGATGCATTTATTAACGCCTATAAAGATCAAGGTTTTACTAAAATTATTGGCACAGAATCGCGTGGCTTTATTTTTGGTGCACCGCTATCTTATGCCTTGGGAATTCCTTTTATCCCTGTTCGCAAACCTGGTAAATTACCGCGCGAAGTTATTCGCCAAGATTACCAACTCGAATATGGTGAAGATACATTAGAGCTTCATACTGATGCGATTGTAGCCGGTGATAAAGTATTGCTAGTTGACGACTTGTTGGCGACCGGTGGTACAATTGAAGCAACAGCCAAGTTGGTTGCAAAATTAGGCGGCAACGCCACAGATGCAGCATTCGTCGTATCGTTACCTGAACTAGGTGGGGAGCAGCGTGTTGAAAAAATGGGTATTAAAATCCTAAAATTGGTTGAATTCGAAGGCGAATAATCGATGAGTTATCAGGTTCTAGCGAGAAAATGGCGTCCTCAAACCTTTCATGAATTGGTTGGGCAGTCTCATGTTAAACAAGCGCTGGTTAATGCGCTGAGTCAAAATAGACTGCATCACGCTTATTTATTCACTGGAACCCGTGGTGTTGGTAAAACGACCATTGCGCGTATTTTTGCTAAAAGCTTAAATTGTGATGAGGGCATTTCTGCCACACCATGTGGTCAATGTAGTAGCTGTGTTGATATAGAAGCAGGGCGCTACATTGATTTACTCGAAATAGATGCGGCCTCACGCACAAAAGTTGAAGATACTCGCGAAATACTCGATAACGTTCAATATGCGCCAACCCGCGGACGCTATAAAGTGTACTTAATTGATGAAGTACACATGTTGTCAAAGCACAGCTTTAATGCCTTATTAAAAACGCTTGAAGAGCCACCTGAGCATGTAAAGTTTTTACTGGCGACCACCGATCCACAAAAATTACCGGTAACTATTTTATCGCGCTGCTTACAGTTTAATTTAAATGCCTTGTCGCAAGCTGAAATTAAGCAACAGCTTGAGCATGTTCTTACGCAAGAGCAGCTCAATTTTGATAATGATGCCCTAAGTATTATTGCTAAAGCAGCTGATGGCAGTATGCGAGATGCGCTGAGCCTGACCGATCAGGCTATTGCCCAAACAAATGGCGATATTAATAATCAAGCTGTTCAAGCCATGCTTGGTTTAATGGATACCCATTATAGTCAGAGTTTACTCGCTGCATTACTCGCGCAGGATGGCGCAGCCTTAATGGCTGAAGTTGCCCAAGTCGCGAGCAGAAATCCTAATTACATTGCACTACTTGATGACTTAATTGCACTTACGCATATTATTCAATTAAGCCAATTAGTGCCTGAAGCGGCAGCACTTGATAGCAATAATGCTGACTACATTAAGCATGTTGCAGCGCACACTCATGCTCAGCAAATTCAAGTGTATTATCAGTTATTACTGAATGGCAAAAAAGATTTACAGTGGGCGCCTGAGCCACGCTTAGGGTTTGAGATGATTATGCTACGATTGTTAGCATTTCAACCTGAGCACTCACAAACGACGCATTCAGCACCTAGCTCGCAACCCGCGCCAGAGCAAAATGCCACAGGGCGTACCAATGCATTGCGTGATATTTTAAATAAAAATAAACCAGCGCAGAGCAATAGCACTGAAAGTCAGCCATCAATACATAATCCACAGCCAATAGAGGCTCCTGAGCCTGAGGTTTCGCGCTCTGATAATAGCCCGACTCACATTGAGCAAGAGTCAACACAAAGTCAGCCAAACATGTCTGATACAACGCCAATGAGCGATGAACAAGCGCAGCGTCAAAGCGAAGATGATGCCTACATGCAGCACAGCGATGTAGAACAAACCATTGCAGCGCAATACGATGATGTAATGAGTAGCGCGGTTGACCAAGGATTTAATCCTGAGCTATCAAACGTACCTAGTAGCACTGAGCATTCAGCGCCAACAATGGGCGAGCAAGAAGCACGTGCACAGTCTGCAATAGCGCGTATTTTACGTGACAGAAATATTTCCGGTGCGGGTAAACTGTCAAGCGCAGCAACCGAAAAACCTGTTGTGCCAAAATCGACCCCTGCTAGGCCCGTCGATAAACCTATTAGCAATACACCTCAAGCTGTAGCGCAGGAGCCGCCTCCATGGGATAGTGAGACGGGTGATGAGTTACCAAAAAAGCCAGCGCTCCCCATGTCAGGGAGCAAGCCACAGGTAAGCACTAAACCTGCAAATAAAGTTGACTTTAAAGCAAAGCATCAAACAATTACCGAAAATCTTGCACCTGAGCTATTAGAGCAAATTAATCCGCAAAAACCGGCTCCTGTTGTTGAACAAGCACCAAGTATTCCGGTGCCGGATGATTTTCAAAGCCCCATCAGTGAAATTAGATTTGCCCATCAACAAGATGAATGGGCTTATTTAATTAAGCGAATGGGGCTTGGCGGGCGCATGCGCCAGTTTGCCTTGCATTCAATTTTTACCAAGCAAGACAATCATTTTCATATTGAAGTGGATGAATCGCAAAAGCATTTAGATACGCCTCTGCTGCGCCAAAAGTTAAATGTGGCGTTATCGACTATTTATGGACATAACGTTGAGCTAAATATCGACTTTGCCAGTGGGGTGATTGACTCGCCTTATCTAATCCAACAAAAAATTGATGCAGGTCGTCATCAGCAAGCGATTGATGTGATCACAAGTGATGAAAATATAGTACAATTTCAACAGTTATTTAGCGCTGAAATTGACGAAAACAGTATTCAGGCATTGTAATTAACCATCAGTGCCCTTATTTATACTCCAGTTAATGTATTAAAAGAAAGAGAGACGATTATGTTTAAAGGTGGAATGGGTAACATGATGAAGCAAGCGCAGCAAATGCAAGAGCGCATGCAAAAAGCCCAAGAAGAAATCGCAACAATGGAAGTGGTTGGTGAAGCTGGTGCCGGTTTAGTTAAAGTAACCATGCTTGGTAACCACAACGTGCGCCGTGTTGAGCTTGATGAGAGCTTAATGGAAGACGACAAAGACATGATTGAAGATTTATTAGCAGCAGCGTGTAATGATGCTGTTCGCCGTGTTGCTGAAGAAACGCAAGAGCGTATGGGCAAAGTGACAGGCGGTATGCAGTTACCACCTGGTATGAAAATGCCGTTCTAAGCAACTATGCAACTTTCAGATAGTTTAACATCGCTTATTGAAGCACTGCGTTGTCAGCCAGGTATTGGCCCGAAATCTGCCCAGCGTATTGCGTTTCATTTGTTAGAGCGCGACCGTAAAGGCGGTGCTCAACTTGGTAATGCCTTGACTAAAGCAATGAGCGCTGTAGGTCATTGCCAATCGTGCCGCACATTTACCGAGCAGGCGCAGTGTGATATTTGCTTAAGCACTAAACGCCAAGACAGTGGTATTTTATGTGTTGTTGAATCGCCAACGGATGTACTCGCCATTGAGCAAACAGGTCAATACAAAGGGCTTTACTTTGTATTAATGGGGCATTTATCACCGATTGATGGCATAGGGCCTAAAGAAATTGGCCTTGATGTACTCGAGCAAAAGCTTGCGCAAGGCGGTATTAATGAAGTCATTTTAGCCACAAATCCTTCGGTTGAAGGCGAAACAACGGCGCATTATATTGCTCAGCTTTGCCACAAAAACAATGTGGGTGCATCGCGTATTGCTCATGGTATTCCTGTTGGTGGTGAGCTTGATTTAGTCGATGGAATGACGCTTATGCATGCATTTAGCGGTAGGCGATTAGTCAGCCATGAATAGTTTATTTTAAGCTTAACTATTTGAACTTACTTTAAAAGCCTACATACATGCTGTAGGCTTTTTTGTTGGCTTTAATTGCAATATAAACAAAAGTTTAAGGATGGTATGGCTGCAATAACCCAAAGTGCTAATGTGATTGTTGATGACTTTATCGCACCTGTTTGCCATGAACACATAAAAATTATTTATCAAGATGAGGCGCTTTTAGTGATCAATAAACCTAGCGGTTTATTGAGTTTGTCGGGTAAAAACCCACTAAATTGGGATTCCGTTCATTATCGTTTAGTCAATGGTCAACAGGGTAAAACAGCCGCCTTTGCAGAAGCAAAGTTACCTCACCGATTAGATTTTGGAACCTCAGGGATCATGCTGGTGGCACTCAATAGTGAGTCGGCAAAAAACCTCAATCAACAATTTCAAAGTCACACCATAAGCAAGCGCTATGTCGCTATGTTGCAAGGAAAAGTGTGCGATAACCACGGACAAATAAATTACCCGATTGCTAAAGACAAACTCTATTTTCCTCGTGTTAAGTTATGTAACACCACAGGCAAAGCGGCCTTAACACACTACACAGTACTTAAGCGTTTTATACAACCAATCAAGACGTTAGTGCAATTTACCCCCGTTACTGGTCGAACGCATCAATTACGTATTCATAGTCATGCAATTGGGCATCCTATTTTAGGTTGCGATTTGTATAAAAGTGAACAGAGTGAGCGGATGGCGTCGCGTTTGCAGTTACATGCCAGCGATATATACTTTCATCATCCAAGCACTCAAAAGCCGATGCATTTACACTGCGCTAGCCCATTTTGAACAGATATTGTTTTTTATAATATTGTTGTTTTTTGCTGGCAGCTTTTTTTACTTTTTTCCCTTGAAGTTCTCACACCTCCCCCCATATTAAGTGCATAACGCAGACACTTTGCAAATTGGAGATACATAAATGACTGCAGCACAAAAAGAAACATTAGGCTTTCAAACAGAAGTAAAACAATTACTAAACTTAATGATTCACTCGCTTTATTCTAATAAAGAAATATTTTTACGTGAGCTTGTATCAAATGCATCTGATGCAGCCGATAAATTACGCTTTTTAGCGTTATCAAACGGCGACTTATATCAAGGTGATGCTGATTTACGTGTACGTATTAGTGCTGATAAAGAAGCCAATACGGTAACCATTTCTGATAATGGTATTGGTATGACACGTGATGAAGTGATCAGCTCTTTAGGTACAATTGCAAAGTCGGGTACCGCAGAGTTTTTCAAAAACTTAACGGGCGACCAAAGCAAAGATTCACAACTTATTGGTCAATTTGGTGTGGGCTTTTACTCAGCGTTTATTGTTGCTGATGAAGTGACAGTGCGTACCCGTAAAGCAGGCGAGACAACGGCTGTAGAGTGGCAATCAAAAGGTGAAGGTGAATACACGCTGCAAGAAATTGAAAAAGAAGGCCGCGGTACAGACATTATTCTACACCTACGTGAAGAAGAAAAAGAGTACGCAGACGAATGGCGCCTTCGTAGTATCGTGACTAAATACTCTGATCATATTTCTACACCAGTACAAATGTACAAAGCAGAAGTACCAGAGTCTGAAGGCGAAGACGGTGAGAAAATTCCAGCAGTTCCTGGTGAGTGGGAAAGCATTAACCGTGCTACGGCATTGTGGACGCGTGATAAGTCTGAAATCTCTGAAGATGAATACAAAGAATTTTACAAGCATGTAAGCCATGACTGGGAAGATCCACTTAGTTGGGGACATAACAAAGTTGAAGGTAAAACTGAATACACCAGTTTGTTATACATTCCGAAAAAAGCGCCGTTTGATTTATGGAACCGCGAGCGCCAAAGTGGCTTAAAATTATACGTGCAACGTGTATTCATTATGGATGATGCTGAGCAGTTTATGCCAAGCTACCTGCGTTTCGTTAAAGGTCTATTAGATTCAAATGATTTACCACTGAACGTATCGCGTGAAATACTTCAAGATAACAAAGTGACCCAAGCTATCCGTAAGGGGTGTACGTCGCGTATTATTAAAATGCTTGAGCGTATGGCGAAAAACAAAGCCGATGATTACCAAACGTTTTGGAATGAATTTGGTCAAGTAATGAAAGAAGGCCCAGCAGAAGATGCGGCTAACAAAGAGAGCATTGCTAAGCTATTACGTTTTGCTTCAACGCATACCGATTCAGACACTCAAGATGTCTCGCTTGAACAATACATTGAGCGTATGAAAGACAGCCAAGATAAAATTTACTATGTTGTCGCTGACTCATTTATTGCAGCTAAAAACTCACCGCATTTAGAAATCTTCCGCAAAAAAGGCATTGAAGTTTTACTACTAAGTGACCGTGTTGATGAGTGGATGATGAGCCACTTAACTGAATTTGCAGACAAGCAATTTCAATCAATTACTCGCGGTGATTTAGATTTAGGCGACTTAGACGACGAAGAAACTAAAAAAGCACAAGAAGAGTCTGAAAAAGAAGTTGCAGGCCTTATTGAGCGTATTAAGACCGCATTAGGTGATGATGTTAAAGAAGTACGCTTTACACATCGTTTAACCGATTCGCCAGCCTGTGTGGTGAGCGACGACAACGACATGAGCTCGCAAATGCAAAAGCTGATGGAGTCAGTAGGTCAAGCAGTGCCAGAAGCTAAACCTGTGTTTGAGCTAAACCCTGAGCATCAGATTGTTAAGCATTTAAATGATGAGCAAGACGAAGATAAGTTTGCGCAGTGGTCACATGTATTGCTAGATCAAGCATTACTAGCTGAGCGCGGTACGCTTAAAGATCCAACTGGATTTGTCACTCGCTTAAATAAACTTATGCTTGATTTAAGCAAATAAGTATTAAAAATCAATGATTGAGTAAAAAGGGAACGTTTGTTCCCTTTTTTTATGCGCTGGAGCATAGAGTTTATTGATTTTTAAAGGTTAAATTTGCTGCATAGACGCTGCCCGAAAGGGTCTGTCTGCCTACATGGATGGTGGCAAATGGCGTGAGCAGGACGCAGAAGCTTTGCTCGATTTTTACTCAGCCTACTAGGTTGCAAACCTTGCGCCGCTATTAAAGTGCCCCTAGTTTGCACAAATATTAATCCGCAAAGGCCAACAGACTCTAGACAATTAGTATAAGTTACTTGAGTATCTGCGGCGCTTGTGGAAGAATTCAGACTTTAAAATAAACTCTCATATTAGGGGACAATGATATGCGCATTATTCTTTTGGGCGCGCCGGGTGCAGGTAAAGGTACTCAAGCTCAGTTTTTAATGGATAGATACGGTATTCCACAAATTTCTACCGGTGATATGCTACGAGCTGCAATTAAAGAGGGCACACCACTTGGCCTTGAAGCAAAAAAAGTAATGGACGCAGGTCAGTTAATTTCTGATGACATCATCATTGGCCTTGTTAAAGAGCGCATTGCAAAACCTGATTGTGAGAAAGGCTTTTTACTTGATGGCTTCCCACGTACCATTCCACAAGCTGATGCAATGAAAGATAATGGCGTTGTCGTTGATCACGTTATTGAATTTGATGTTGCTGATGAAGTGATTGTTGAGCGTATGGGTGGCCGTCGTGTTCATCCTGGTTCTGGTCGTGTTTATCATGTTGTTTACAATCCACCAAAAGAGGAAGGTAAAGACAACGAAACAGGCGAAGAGCTTATTATCCGTGCGGATGACACAGAAGAGACAGTTCGTAAACGCTTAGGCATTTACCATGAGCAAACAATGCCATTGGTTGACTACTACCAAGCAGAAGCGCAAGCTGGTAATACGCAGTACCATAAATTAGACGGTACTCAAGCGGTTGAAGCAGTAAGCAAGCAACTAGCTGAGCTTTTAGGTTAATTTTTATCTAAAATTAAGAGCATAATCAAAAAAACCGCTTCATAGCGGTTTTTTATTATCTGAAATTCGACCTTTAAAGCGTTTTAAGCTTTTCAATAACGCTATCGTATTCAGGCTCGGTTGATAAGCTACTAACTAATTGTTTATATATAACTTTATGGCTTTTATCGAGAATAAAAACAGCGCGAGTAAGTAACCCCATATCTTTAATTATTAACCCATACTTTTGGCCAAAATCACGCCATACAGAATCAGACAGTGTCGTAACTTTATCGATATTCTCTGCTTTGCAAAAACGTTTTTGTGCAAAAGGTAGGTCGGCACTAATCGTCAACATGGCCACGCCAGGAAACTGTTGCGCTACTTTTTCATTAAAATGCTTTGTTTGTAGGCTACAAATGCCAGTATCTAAGCTTGGTACCACGCTTATCAATACGGCTTGCCCTTGGTAATTTTCTAATGTAATGGCAGTAAAGCTGTCGTCGACCACTTTAAAATTTGGCGCATCAGCACCGACTTTAAGGCCTTGGCCTAGTAACGTAACAGGTTTACCTTGCGCTGTTACTTTTCCTGCATCTAAGGTGTTTTCAGGTAACTCTGATGCAAAACTAGTGCAACAAAACAGGCTCAATGCAAAGGCTAATGAACGACGCATGGATTTTTTCCTTTTAAGAATTAACGTAATAGTGGTGAGTGTATTATACTGTGATGGAGTTACCAAGCAGAATAATTGACGCGTTTATTTTCCCTAAAATTGTAAATAAGCAATACTTTGATTACTATGTATATATAAGAGATAGGTATTAATTAATAATATCCGTGCCTTTATTTTTTGCGGTGTCAGCGTACAACAAGTTTTAAAATAGAGAGATAATATGTCAACATCGGTTTTAATTTGTGATGATTCAAAACTAGCTAGACGTCAATTAGCTCGGTCTTTACCCGATGATTGGGATATTAAAGTTGAATTTGCATGTGACGGTGTAGACTGCATAAAACAAATAACTAAAGCCCAGCCTGAAATTCTTTTCCTTGATTTAAATATGCCAGAAATGGACGGTTATGGCGTGCTTGCTGCAATGAAAGAGCAAGGACTCGACGTTCTCACTGTTGTGGTATCAGGCGATATTCAACCGAGTGCGCATCAACGTGTGCTTGAGCTTGGCGCCATAGATTTTATTCAAAAACCGTGTTCCCCAGAAAAGCTTGCTGCCATTATTGAACATCATGGTATTAGAGATAGAGCACTGCGTGAACGCATGTCTCACTCGTTAGGTGAACAAGTTGACCCTGATGTTCGTGATATATATCAAGAGCTTACTAATGTTGCCATGGGTCAAGCTGGAGATTTACTGGCAAGACTGCTTAATGTATTTGTTAAGTTACCCATTCCTAATGTTAATGTTTTAGAAGTCAGTGAGCTCAACATGGCGTTAAGCTCTGTTGATACCAATGATACTACATCGGGTATTTGCCAAGGCTTTATAGGTGGCGGGGTATCTGGCGAGGCATTATTACTTTTAAATGACTCTAGTTTTAAAGAAATAGCCTCACTGATGAATTACGAAGGTGAACTAAACGACAAGGTTGAGTTAGAGTTGCTAATGGATGTAAGTAACATTTTAATTGGCGCTATTTTAACCGGCTTGTCAAAACAGCTCGACATGACCTTTAGCCAAGGGCATCCAATAGTTTTGGGGCAGCATCGGGACGTTTCTGAACTTGTTCAGTCGAATAAGTCGCGCTGGCAACGGACTCTAGCCATAGAAATAAGTTACGGTATTGAAAATCATGATATTAGTTGTGATTTAATGTTGCTCTTTACTGAAGATTCACTGAAAACTTTGAAATACAAAGTTGCTCATCTACTAGAAGATTAAATATTTATGCCAGCTGATTTAGATTTGAATGAAATCCATTGGTTAATGGATATGTTTAATACGGTTGATGTCGGTCTTGTTGTACTCGATCGAGAATACAAAGTGCATGTATGGAATGGTTTTATGGAAAATCATTCTGGTTTGTTACCGAGCGCTGTGAAAGACAAAGACTTATTTGATTTATTTCCGGCCATTGATGAAAAATGGTTTAGAAGTAAATCTGAGTCAGTGTTTGTATTAAAGAATCGTTCATTTACTATTTGGGAGCAGCAGCCGTATATTTTTCGTTTTAAAAACTACCGACCAATTACCGGTAAAGCGGACTATATGTATCAAAATGCCACGTTTATTCCACTTACCAATGTGCGAGGCGAAGTCGAGCATATTTGTATTATTATTTACGATGTGACAGATATTGCGGTTAACAAAAAAGAACTAGAAGAGTTAAATAAAAAACTAGAACAAGTAAGCCAAACAGATAGTTTAACCCAGCTTGCCAATAGAGGGCATTGGGAGCACTTACTGCACCAAGAATTTTTACGAACGAAGCGAAACGAAGGTTGTTGCTCGTTATTAATTTTTGATATTGACCACTTTAAAAAGATAAATGATAATTTTGGACACAGTGCTGGAGATGAAGCACTTCGTCATATAGCGAGTTTACTGAAAACTGCATTGCGTGAAACAGACATTGCTGGGCGATACGGCGGTGAAGAGTTTGTTGTTACTTTATTAGATACCGATAAACAAGGAGCTATTGTATTTGCTGAACGCTTACGCCAGCTAATTGAAACCTCTCCGGCGAAATACAATGAGCACACGGTGCATATGGCCATTAGTGTGGGTATTGCGTGTTTTGATGATCAATTTAAAGATCACGAACGCTGGATTGAAGCTGCCGATAAAGCGCTTTATCATTCAAAAGAAACAGGTCGAAATAAAGTGTCGGTATACGCTGATATAAAAAATGATGCTTAGACATCATTTTTTAATTGGGGGGTAAAATAAGCAAGTCAGTTTTAAGTAAGCGCATTATTTTTTCTGCAGTATTACCAATGAGTTTTGCTTTAATTCCTACATTCCCAACAGATCCTATAATCACTAAATCAGCATTGAGCTTGGCCGCTAAGCTTGGGATCACCTGCTCAGGTAAACCCGCTTTAATATAAAGTTTGTCGCGTAAGTTATTATCAATAATGAGTTGTTGCTGTGGTTGAGGTAATTTCTCAAAGGCATTGACTAGTTGCTCTTCTGAAAATACTAAGCCTAAATCTCTTAATATTGGAGAAATATACACTGTGTAGCCGGCATAAAATTCACAGTCTGTTCGCTGTGCGTATGCTAGGCCATATTTAATAATTGACTGATTAAGCTTATGTTTTGCGGTTTTTTCGCTGGCTAAATCAAGTGCGGCGAGTATGTTGGTATGCTTGCGCCACTTGTTATCTGCCGCTAAATACAAAGCGATGGGTGTAAAGCGGATAAGTTGCCAATCAAGTTCACTAAATTGGCTGTCGCTGTCGATATGGCGTGTTTTTATCACCATTTCGTAGTCATCAGTATTAATATCTTCGTTAAGCCACTGCTCGGGGGCTTCATGCCATGCGGTTTGAAAGGTATAACTGCAACCCTCCAGTTCAGCGCTAATCAGTGGCTCCAACTGTGCCCTTAATGATGCAAGGCATTTATCTTGCAGCGCAAGTAGTTGTTCTGGCGACAGAGAAAATAAAATATTGCCGGTTTCTTCAAAGCTAAATGCAACAATATCAATATGTTTATTCCCTTGCAGCGCTTTTTGTTTAGCATGCTGCAATGACGTTTTTGCAAATTCAACCGAATCAATCAGTACAAGAAGCTTTTTTTTGTCCATTATTTTTACTCTGTTGTATGGCGTGAATCATCAATTGGACATTGACCAATGGTTGAAATCTCACCAGAATTTGACTCCTGTTCCAGTTTTACCTTAAAGCCCCATAGTCTGTAAAGATGTTTTAATACCTCCCCATGGGAGCTAGCCAGTGGAACGGCATTATGGGGTACATATCGTAGGGTTAAAGAGCGGTCGCCGCGTAAGTCAACATCGTAAACTTGTATGTTAGGCTCATGATTACTAAGGTTATATTGTGCAGAAAGTGCTTCTCTAACCGCTTTGTAGCCATTATCGTCGTGAATAGCGCCTATTTCTAAATGTGGGTTACTAGCATGGTCGACTATGGTGAATAATTTAAAATCCCGAATCAGCTTAGGGGATAAAAATTGGCTAATAAAACTCTCATCTTTGAAATTTTGCATTGCAAAGTGCAGTGTCTCGAGCCAGTCACTGCCCGCATGCTCAGGAAACCAGCGTTTATCTTCTTCTGTTGGGTTTTCACAAATACGACGTATATCAACCATCATATTAAAGCCCAGTGCATAGGGGTTAATACCTGAGTAATAATCGCTATTGTATGGAGGTTGGTACACAACATTAGTATGGCTTTGTAAAAACTCCAACATAAATGAGTCAGTTAGTTTTCCCTCATCATATAAATGGTTCAAAATAGTGTAGTGCCAAAAAGTGGCCCAACCTTCATTCATTACTTGGGTTTGTTTTTGCGGGTAAAAGTATTGTGATATTTTTCGCACTATCCTGACGATTTCTCGTTGCCATGACTCGAGTAAAGGAGCATTTTTTTCAATAAAGTACAGAATATTTTCCTGTGGCTCTTGCGGGAAGTGGCGTTCGTGTTTTTTTGACTCTTGCTGTTGAGAAGGAATGGTACGCCATAATTCGTTAACTTGTGATTGCAAATACTCAGCCCGTTCTTGCTGACGCTTTTGCTCTTCAAATAACGAAATTCGTTGTGGACGTTTGTACCTATCAACACCGTAACTCATTAACGCATGACATGAGTCGAGTATGCTTTCTACTTCGGAAATACCGTACTTTTCTTCACAGCGGCTAATATAGTTTTTAGCAAACAATAAATAATCAATAATTGAGCCTGCATCAGTCCATGTTTTAAATAAATAATTCCCTTTAAAAAATGAGTTATGCCCATAGCAAGCATGTGCCATAACCAGTGCCTGCATCGGAAGGGTGTTTTCTTCCATTAGGTAAGCAATACAGGGGTTCGAATTAATCACAATTTCATACGCAAGTCCCATTTGACCGCGTTTATAATTTTGCTCCGTTTGAATAAATTTTTTACCATACGATCAGTGAGTGTAGCCAATGGGCATGCCTACACTTGAGTAGGCATCCATCATTTGTTCTGCGGTGATCACTTCAATTTGGTTAGGGTAGGTGTCTAGCTTATAGTGCTCAGCCACACGCGCTATTTCGTCTTGGTATTGTTGCAATAGTTCAAAGGTCCAATCGGGCCCATCACTTATTCGATTATCTTTCATAATGCTACCTCGCTTTGGCTATGCAGCCCCTTGCTGTTGACGACCTTTTTTAAATAGCTCCCTAAATATAGGGTAAATATCTTCAACACCTTGGATATGCTGGATGGCAAAATTACTGTTAGTTTGACTAATGTTTTGATACTCGCGCCATAAACTTTGATGAGCACGTGTGGTAATTTCTATATAGGCAAAATAGCGAACAGCTTTAAGTATTTTATTACGTAAAATGTGCCCACATTGGGGCGTGTCATCGGCCCAATTATCACCATCAGAAGCTTGTGCTGCGTATATATTCCATTCATCAGCATTATAGCGCTCAGCTATTATTTCATTCATCAGTTTTAGTGCACTTGAAACAACAGTACCGCCTGTTTCTTGTGAATAAAAAAATTCTTGCTCATCAACTTCTTTGGCCTGGGTATGATGGCGAATATATACAACGTCGATGTCTTTGTAGCTGCGAGTTAAAAACTGATAAAGCAAAATGTAAAAGCGTTTTGCTATGTCTTTTGTTGCTTGATCCATTGAACCTGACACATCCATAATACAAAACATCACCGCTTTACTGGTTGGGTGTGGTTGTTTGTCGTAGTTACGAAAACGTAAGTCGTAATTATCGATAAAGGGCACGGTTTTTATTTGCTGTTTGAGTGTGTCGATTTCTTTTTGTAATAAGGCCACAGCGGCTTTATCACAGTGTGGTTGTTCAAGCAGCAGTGCTAGTTGCCCCTCAAGCTCGCTAAGGCGGCGTTTTTTACCTGCGGTCATTGCAATACGACGAGCTAGAGAACCTTGTAATGAGCGCACTACATCAATATTACTGGGCATACCATCGCTGCAAAACCCAGCGCGATGGGTTTTCATTTGTACGAGCTTATCAAGCTGGTTTTCTTGCAAATTAGGGAGTTCTAAATCCTCAAATAACAAATCAAGGTATTCATCTTTAGAGATAGAAAAAACAAATTCATCTTGGCCTTCGCCAGAGTCACTTGCTTCACCTTCGCCTGCGCCACCGCCTTTGCCTCCTTTAGGGCGTTCTATTTTGTCGCCAGTAGAGAACTGATCGTTCCCAGGGTGTATTTGCTCTCTATTACCGCCTCTACCTTGATGAAAAGTAGGTTCACTAATATCACGCTGCGGAATAGATATACTCTCCCCAGAGCTAGAGTCGGTGACGCTGCGTTTATTTATCGCATCAGACACCGCTTCTTTTATCTGCTTTTTATAACGCCTAATAAAACGCTGGCGGTTAACCGTGCTTTTGTTTTTGCCATTTAAACGCCTGTCGATAAAATGCGCCATAATGACCTCCTAACAACTGCAATTATGAAGGTTATTGCGATTTTCTAACCCGTAAATACCACTCAGATAGCAAGCGCACTTGTTTTTGCGTGTAGCCTTTTTCAACCATACGGTTAACAAAGTCCTCATGCTTTTGCTGATCTTCAGCTGATGTTTTTGCATTAAATGAAATAACAGGGAGTAAGTCTTCTGTGTTTGAGAACATTTTTTTCTCAATAACCGTGCGTAGTTTTTCATAACTTGTCCACAGCGGATTTTTGCCATTGTTATGAGCACGAGCACGCAATACAAAGTTAACAATTTCATTCCTAAAATCTTTAGGGTTTGAAATACCTGCAGGTTTTTCTATTTTTTCAAGCTCAGCGTTGAGTGCATCACGGTCAAATAATTGCCCTGTATCAGGATCTCGGTACTCTTGGTCTTGAATCCAAAAATCAGCATAAATAACGTAGCGGTCAAAAATATTTTGGCCATATTCTGAATATGACTCTAAGTACGCGGTTTGTAACTCTTTACCTATAAACTCAACATATTGTGGAATTAAATAGCCTTTTAAAAAGCTTAAATAACGTTCTTCAACTTCAGCGCTGAATTGTTCTCGCTCAATTTGTTGCTCAAGCACATAAAACAAATGCACAGGGTTGGCGGCCACTTCGGTGGTGTCAAAGTTGAATACTCGCGATAAAATCTTAAACGCAAAACGGGTTGAAAGACCGGTCATGCCCTCATCAACACCAGCGTAATCACGATACTCTTGATACGACTTCGCTTTTGGATCGGTGTCTTTAAGGGTTTCACCATCGTAAACTCGCATCTTAGAGTAAATGCTTGAGTTTTCCGGTTCTTTTAAGCGCGAAAGAGTGGTAAATTGGGCTAAAATTTTTAGTGTACCTGGCGCACAAGGGGCGTTGTAAAGCTCACTGTGTTCAATAAGCTTATCGTAAATTTTAATTTCTTCGGTCACTCGTAAGCAATAAGGGACCTTAACAATATAAACACGGTCTAAAAAGGCTTCGTTGTTTTTATTGTTTTTAAAGGTTTGCCATTCTGATTCATTAGAGTGGGCGAGTATCATGCCGTTAAATGGCAGGGCGCTTATACCTTCTGTGCCGTTATAGTTACCTTCTTGGGTAGCTGTTAAAAGCGGATGTAACACTTTTATGGGGGCTTTAAACATTTCCACAAATTCCATTAAGCCTTGGTTGGCTAAACATAATGCGCCTGAATAGGCATAAGCATCAGGATCATTTTGTGCAAAGTGTTCAAGTTGGCGAATATCGACCTTACCGACAAGAGCAGAAATATCTTGATTGTTTTCATCTCCGGGCTCTGTTTTAGCAATCGCAACTTGATTTAAAATTGATGGGAAGCGTTTAACCACTCTAAATTGACTAATATCACCATTAAATTCTTGTAAACGTTTTGCGGCCCATGGCGACATTACCGTTTTGAGGTAACGAGACTTAATTCCATATTCTTTTTCGAGTAGGTTTGCATCTTCAACGGGATCAAATAATGACAGCGGATGGTCATTAACTGGTGAGCCTTTAATGGAGTAGATAGGTACTTGTTGCATTAAATACTTTAATTTTTCGGCAATTGATGACTTACCACCACCCACAGGGCCGAGTAAATAAAGTACTTGTTTACACTCCTCTAAGCCTTGTGCTGCATGTTTTAGATAAGACACAATTTGCTCAATGGCGTCTTCCATACCATAAAAGTCAGCAAATGCTGGGTAACGTGCAACAACACGGTTCGAAAATAAGCGACTTAAACGAGTATCGGTAGCGGTATCTAACATTTTAGGCTCGCCAATGGCCATCAGTAACCTTTCAGGTGCACTGGCATAAGCAGACTTATCGGTTTTACAAATTTCGAGGAATTCAGCAACACTGTACTCTTCTTCTTGTGTTGATTCATAACGTGCTTGGTAGTGATCAAAAGTAGTCATAATGACCTCCGAAACCTACTTTGAAGATGTATTCACTATCTAAAGTCTAGTCAACCTCAGATCTGCATAAGAA
>NZ_PNCV01000116.1:0-18461 GCF_005886925.1 Pseudoalteromonas sp. S3260 | reverse complement strand
AAGGTCAACAGACCCTAGTATGGTTTAAAAGTGTTCGTCTACTTAGTAGCAATAAATTGTACGATAAAGACAAGGAGTTTTTTGAGCATGTTAAGCGCTCTCATGGTTAGGCTTAGCATTTTTATATGCGCTTTTACTCTGCTATTTAGTAACGTTACTTTTGCGCAAGAGCATTGCCAGCTCAGTGTAAGAGCAACAAACACATCGGTGTCTTTGTCCAAAGAAGTTGTCTCAAATATTAAGCTTAAAAACGGTATCAATCATCTCGAATTAAGCTGTAACTTAAACCAAGGCGGGGTGTTTTCATTTACTCGTCCTGCACTTAAAGACTTTTCGTGGCAGCAAAATTCAGTATATAAAATACCTTTAAAAACCAATCAGATGGCAATTTTAATGGACCCAGGCGTTTTTACTGCCCAGCTTACGGTTACTACCTCAGCAGCTTATACCCCACGCTTTACTTGGTCAGATACACAGCCTTTTGTCGAAAAAATTCAACGCTACAACCTTATTTTTGGCATTTTTTATGGTCTTTGCGCCACGCTTATTTTTTATGCACTAATTATAGGGCACGGCATAAAAGACCCTCTTTTTAAACTGTATGGCATTTATATTTTTTGCATCGCTAGTTTTATATTCTTTCAAGAAGGACAGCCTTATTTATTTACACAGCAGTACTACTCTGTGTACGTAAGCCATCTTTACACGTTAAGTATTGGCTTAACTATAATCAGTGCTACATGGTTTATGAGCGCACTATTGGAGCTACCTAAATACTTTCCAAAGATAAGCAATACATTAAAAGTTGCCGCCTTATGCGTACTGACTTTGTGCTTACAAAAAATAGCCCTCGATCTGCCACTAATAACCAATATTACCTCTGCAGTAACCGGCTATTTATCATTATTTATTGTCATGACTATTTTTATCCTCAGCGCGATACAAACAAAGTACGGTGTTAATGAAGCAAACTTGGTATTTATAGCACTGGCAAGTGTGTTTATTAGTATGGTGTTTAGAGTACTACTAACCGATTACAGCCCGTTCATTCAACGCTATAGATTTGTTATTGCGTTTACAATTGAATCTTTATTACTAGCTATTGCCGTCGGCAGACGAATTCAAAGGTTAAGTTATGCAAAAAAACAAGCTGAACGACACGCTAACTTTGATCACTTATGCCATATATACAATCGTCGCGGTTGGAGCTTAAAAGCAAACGACTTACTAGCAGAGCACAAGCAACGAGGAGGCGTTTTATGTTTTTTATATATAGATTTAGACCGTTTTAAAGCAATTAATGATACTTATGGTCATGATGTGGGCGACAAAGTACTGTGCAAAGTTGCAGAGTCACTTAGTCAACATATGCGCACTGAAGATGCCGTTGGTCGCTTAGGAGGCGATGAATTTGTGGCCATGGCATTATTTAATAGCAACGAAAAAATTAACCAGCGAGTTAACACCCTAGAGCAACAATTAAACCAGTTAACTATAGAGCATCAGGGCCATACCATTTCCATTTACGCCAGTGTTGGGCAAACTAGCTATACTCAGCCACCTGATAACTTAGACACAGTTTTAAAAGCGGGTGATGAAGCGATGTATAAACAGAAATTACAAAGAAAGGCGAAGCAGGCTGAAAAAATGGTAGTCCCCGCTATTTAAAAACATAAAACATGAGCTAGTCAATAAGACTAGCTCAGCTACAGTCTAATCCTTTTTAAATAGTACCTCAGGATTAACCATGGTTTTCATTTCGAGCACGTTACCGTTAGGATCTTCAATAAAAAAGGTTTCTTGCTCAAACTCATCACCAACAAAACGACGGTAAGGCTGATCTAAATATTCAAGGCCGGCATCGGCAATGCGTTGCTTAAGTCCTTGAAACTCGTTCTCTGATAAATGTATACCAAAATGAGGGACAGCCACCGCGCCCATATCAACGTCGTGACGAACCGTAGGTAAACGCTCAACACTTTGATGCAGGGTTAATTCATTACCCCAAAAATCAATGTCTACCCATCGCCCCGCTTCACTATTGCCAGTTTTACAGCCAAGTACGTCACAGTAAAACGCTTTCGCTTTTTCAAGATCACCAGCAGGGATAGCCAGATGTAAACAGTTAGACATAAATTACCTTAGGTTATAACTTTTAATATATGAAATATGCTGCATTATACATAATTTGCAATTTATAGAACATTAATAGTGTTATTTTTAGTCATTCATTGCATATTACTAACCTTCAATAGTAATAATTCACCTTTTAGCTGCGGTGTATCGATTTTAGTCTTAAATCGCAGTTTTAACTATTAAAGCTAAAACTGATACATTATTATGTGCGCGCCATGACTAAATTCATACTTTTAAAATTCATCACCTTTTTTATCGGCTGCTTGTCGTGTTTTGTAATGCATAGCACATTCGCATTACCTATTGTTGTATCTGCCGGTTTAACAGGGCTTATCGGTTCATTTATTCCATTTCCTGCAGATTACAAAAACCACCCATACGCTGCTATTTATGCAGGCAGTTTTGCCGGTATGTGCTCCACTAATTTAATTAATGAATACTGGGAAATTGCGATTATTTCTGCCATTGGTGCTGTTTTATACACACTTACCATTAATGTATTTGCGGGGTTTGGCGGACGGTTAGGTAGCATTGCATTTGCTAGCGTCGCCTTATTTGTTTTAGCCAAGGAGTTAATAATATGACACTTATTTATCCGCTGCTTGCATTGTTAGGGGCGTTTTTAACCTTTTACTTGGCTAAACATAATCGCTTTGATGGGATCCGAGCCTCTGCAGCTCTATCCATTATTGCCTATTTAATATTTGCACAATCTAGTTTCAACGCTGAGCTATATAGCATCGTCTTTTTTGGCGGCACATTTATTGGCATGAGTGCCCCTCACCGCTTTGGTGTGTATACGCTTGCCAGTTCAGCAATTATATTTTCACTGTTTTTTGCCTATTTAGTGCCTATTCTTGATGGTTTTGGTGGTGCTTTGGGAATTAGTGCATTTTTATCCGTATGTATTTGCCACGTATTTATTTTACTTGGCGCACCGCGCAGTAAAAAAACTAAAATTTAAACGCTTTCTTGAATAAAAATTCAATAAAATCCTACATCTATTAAATTGTACGAAAATAAATCAAGTTTTTTTGATCAGCAATGCAAACAGCTTCGTAATATTCACAAAGCTGTAACACTGTAACATTCGATTAAAGGAACAATTATGAATAAAGTATTTAAGCTCGGTGCTCTCATACTTCCCTTGTTACTCATTCAAGGTTGTAGTAGCGATGACGATAACAACGCCCCAGTAACTGTAGATCCACAACCCGCTGTCTCAGTCTTTGATGCCGCACAGGACTCCGGAGATTTCACCACCCTTGTTGCAGCACTTGAAGCAACCGGTCTAGATGAAACCCTTGATGATTTAACTACTAGCTTTACTGTATTTGCCCCAACTGATGATGCATTTGCGTTACTAGGCGAAGAAACGATTAATAACTTATTAGCTGATACAGACACGCTTAGTTCAATTTTAACTTACCATGTGGTCTCTGGCACAGTGGATGCACAAACTGCTATTGGTTTAGCGGGTACTACCGTTGAGACTGTTAACGGACAAAGCATTGCTTTATCTTTAAGTGGTGAAAATTTATTAGTAAATACTAGTACAGTAACAATGACCGACATTGTGACTGACAACGGAATTATTCATGTTATAGATGCAGTGCTCACACCTAAAACAGTGTCAGAAACTGCGCCAACCAACAATATTATTGAAACAGCTCAGCAAGCTGGCGATTTTAGTACCTTGCTAGCAGCTCTTGATGTTGCAGGTTTAACCGCTGCGCTGTCTGATGAATCATCACAGTTTACAGTATTTGCACCGACTGATGCCGCGTTTGAAGCGGTAGGCAGTAAAATGATTAACACGCTGCTCGCCAACCCAGATGTATTGGGTGATATCTTAAAACAACATGTTTTATCAGGCTCTGTAGACTCTGTAACGGCTATGTCTTTAAATGGACAGTCAGCTGAAACCCTGCTTGGAAATACTCTCCCTATCGCGATAAATGCAGACACCAATATGTTAATGTTTGGCGGTGCGAACGTGGTGGTGACTGACATAGAAACCACCAACGGCGTTATTCATGTAATCGATTCTGTGATCGTTGGCGATGTCGCGCTACCAGAGAGCTTTGGCACCATAGCTGATGTTGCTACTGAAAATGGCAGTTTTACAACATTACTCGCTGCACTAGCAGCAACAGGTTTAGACACTGTTGTGAGCGACCCTACAAATACATTTACTGTATTCGCGCCTACTGATGCCGCGTTTAATGCTCTAGGCGAGGACACACTAAATGCGCTTTTAGCAGATACAGACACATTACGCGATATTTTACTTTATCACGTTGTTGCTGACGCAACTGTACTGTCAGATGCAGCGGTAACTATTGCTAATAGCGAAAACAACAAAGTAGAAATGGCAAATGGTGACATGGCTGCTTTATCGTACGTGAACAGCTCACTGTTTATTAACGATGCAGCAGTGAAAGCAGCGAATGTAACTGCTGATAACGGCGTAATTCATGTACTTAATAAAGTGATTATGCCGCCGATTGAAGTGGGTACTCCGACTAAAACGATTGCCACTGTAGCGACTGAAACACCCGCACTGTCTACTTTGGTCACTGCACTACAAGCAGCATCACTGGTAGATACTTTTAACGATACCACAAAATCATTTACAGTATTTGCACCGACGAATGCTGCATTTAATAAAATTCCTACCGCTGATTTAAACGCCTTATTAGCTGACACTACTGCACTAACTAGTGTACTAACTCAACATGTTTTAGGCGCTCAAGTAGGTAGTACAGATGCATTTGCAGCCAATGGAAAAATGGTCACTACCCTTGCCGAAAATATGTTGAGCGTAAACATTGTTGACTTTACCAGCACCGAAAATACAGCAACAGACAGCATTGCTTACGATACAACTAACAACCGTTTAGTAACAGGTATGGCCGATGCAATGCCAGGTAAAACAGTTTATGTGTTCGACAATGATTTAGGTGAGGCAATAAGCGTGTGTGAAGGTGGATGTGCAACAACATGGCCACCTGTTCTTGGTACTGCAGCGTCAATTGAAAATGTGCCAGGTTTATCGTTAATTGCTCGCTCAGATGACAGCATGCAAGTCGCTTATCTTGGTCGCCCTTTGTATACCTTCTCAGGTGATACGGCAGCAGGTCAGAATAATGGCCAAGCTGTGAACGATATTTGGTGGCAAGTAAGTTTACCGGCTACATCATTACAAGTAGCGGGTAGTAATGTAACAACTACTGATATTTACACCAGTAATGGCGTTGTTCACTTAATTGATACAGTGATCACAACAGCTAAATAAATTAAGTTTTACTGTGAGATAAGCCAGGAGTGATGCTATTTACTCCTGGCTTTTATATATAAAAATAGGCTTACTTATTACTACTTTGAGAGCTTGTTGGGTAACCAAATACTACTTTTAATTTAGCTTTTAACCCGTTTGCCCTATAGCTACTTTTAACGAGATGCTGCCACTGATGAAAGGTAATTTTAATCGCGTTATTACTGTTTAGTTGGCCAATAATTCCGTATTTACACGGCTTATTTTCATCCTCTTCTACATAAGTGCCAAATAATTTATCCCAGATAATTAAAACGCCAGCGAAGTTTTTATCTAAGTAGCCATTATTTATAGCGTGGTGCACCCGATGATGCGATGGGGTATTAAATACGCTTTCAAACCAACCCAACTTTTTTACCACTTGGGTGTGAACAAAAAATTGATACGCTAAATTAAGGGCAACTACGGCAAAAACAATCACAGGTTCAAAACCAAGTAATATCATCGGCATCCAAAACAGCCACATGCCCGCAAGCGGATACATTAAACTTTGTCTAAACGCAGTAGTAAAATTCATTCTCGTAGAGCTATGATGTACGACATGTGCTGCCCATAACCAATGTATATGGTGTGATGCACGATGAAACCAATAATATAAAAAGTCTTGCAGTACAAAGGCACTTAATACGGTCAGTACCGTCAATTCAATATCAAATAACCGAAACTGATACAGCCAGTAAAAAAACGGCATTAGCACTATTAACGCAATAGCATCAGCGCCTTGGTGTAATAAAGCAAGTAACGCGTTGGCTAAGCTGTCTTTTATATCGTAATAACGCCTAAATTTAATAAACTCAATAGCAACAAATAGCAAAAAAATAGGGCTCAGTGCGAGTAAAATAATTTCAATGCTCATACAACACGCTCCTGAAAATAATGAGCTATTTTTTTAAGTGCTTGGCTAATATCTTTTTTTATAAAAAAAGTCAGTATAAAATCGGGTAGCCATAAAGGTGCAATGCAACGAATATGGTAATTAACCTCAGTGAGTGATGGATCTTCGTTATTGGTATTTAAGTAAATATCACCACGATGCTGTGCAACGGGCTTGCTGCCTATAATACGGTAACTAATATGACTATTATCTGCGGCTATTATTTGCTCTTTAAAGGTAGTGCCTTGCATTTTTATTTCTCTAATCGTGCCTTTTCCGCCACTTATTTCACCCGGCTCTTGTGGTGTTAGTAGTTTAAAGTGAGCATTAAAAAACCGCCCTAAATCGGCATGCGCTAGTAATACGCTGCGTATTTGCTCAGGCGTTGCTGCCACAGTACGCTTAACCTTTATTTCCACCATGACCTTTGCCCTATTATTTTTATAGATCACTAGCATATAAAAATATGCCGTGGCAAACTTGCGATTAGATGACTATTTTTTAGCTTTAGGCGACAAATGAAAACCTTAGCCGATCATTACTTTTGTAGCTGTTTGGATTACCTTGAAGCCAAGGGCTTAGCTAGTCATGCGGTTTTAAACGCGATTGAATTTAATGAGTATACTAATAAGCAATTACAACAATTGGCGCCGCGGATCAGTTTAAAAAGCTATAATGCGTTGCTTAGCTATGCACAACAAGCGTTAAACGACCCCTTATTTGGCTTTGAATTAGGAAAACAAATACGCACCGCTGATTTTGGTGTATTAGGGTATTTAATTGAATCGAGTACTAATTTAGCCAGTGCAATTACTGCACTGCTCAATTACGACAGCCTAGTAGCTAACATTGGTCGCGCCCAGTTTGAGCAACAACAAACATTGTGTAAAGTAACTTGGTTAGCCGATCCGCAATGTAGTCCACAGGCTGTTTTACGAAATATGACCGCATGGGTCAGTGTGGTACGCCAGCTACTTAATCCACAACTTTCACCTAGCTGCGTGTATTTTTCAACACACTTTTCAATCACCGAGCAACAACGATTAACTGATTGGTTTAATTGCCCAGTAAAAGCTGGAGCTAGCTTTAATCAAATCGAGTTTCCAAGTAATTACTTAACTCTGCCTTTTAAAACCGATAACAGCCAAATCAACGCGATGCTCAAGCAAATGTCAGAGCAACAGCTATCCCAGTTTAAAAGTCAGCAATTATTAACAGAAAAAATTAATCATATTTTAATGGCTAAATACGATTTGCAGGACTGTTCACTGATCAGAACGGCTAGTGCTTTAAATATGACCCCGCGCACAGTGCAACGTCATCTAAAGCAAGAAAACACCAATTTTGCTGCTCTTCTTGAGCAAGAGCAAAAACGCCGTTTGTTAACTTACATTCCTCATTATCCGCTAAGCAGTATTGCAACTATGTTGGGGTTTAATGATCAAAGCTCTTTTAATCGCGCCTTTAAGCGCTGGTATCAATGCTCACCTCGTCAATTTATAAAAAACAATAATTAAACAATTTGATTACCTAAAACACACATTTACCGTGTACCTTTTTATTGATTTTATTTACACTAGCCTCATGTATTGCTTTAAAGACAATTATTTATGCGTTTGCGTATGATATTAACTGTTTTTGTAGTGGTTTTTTATAGTGCGGTCTGTCACGCAAACCCGGTCACCTTCATCGCTGAAGATTTGCCCCCTTATCATTTTAAAAACCCTCAAGGTGAAGCGCAGGGTGCCTTAGTTGATATCGCTAAAGCAGTATTAAAAGGCACGGCTTTAACAGCAACGTTTGAAATAATGCCGATGGCGCGTATGTTTCAACAACAAGCCAATCCTAATGCCATCATGCTGTCACTGTTAAAAACACCAAACAGAAACAGCCAGTTTAAGTGGCTGGGAAAAGTGTATTTTGCAGATGCATACCTAGTAAGTTTACGCAGTCATAACGATGAAGTGATTCACTTAAACTTTGCCAAAGAATACAAAGTAGCCACTATTCGCGGTTATTCTGCACAAGCTTATTTAGAAGCTCAAGGCTTTACTGAAAGTGAGAATCTAGTCTTAGTGAGTTACTACCAGCAGCTATGGAGAATGCTGTATAAAAATCGTATCGATTTTGTGGTAACTAACACCCTCACACTTGAAAACGAGCTAAAGCGTACAGGGCTCGACCCAAGCTTAATTACTAAGCGTATACATTTAGATGAACTACCTTCTTCTCTTCACTTTGCAGCAAGTAAGCAGCTTAACCCGCAAACAGCGAAAATTATTACTGATAGATTAAACGCGATAAAAGAAAGCGGTGAATACCAACAAATTTTAAATAAATGGCAACTCCCTATTCCAACGCGCCTTTAGTCTTGAGTGGGTAAAACGCCTTGTGTTAAGTAATTTTTTAATGAAGTAAATAAAGGTGAAGGTAAGTTATTAATATCGCACCAACGCCACTGTAAACATTTGTTAGGCTCTTTATTTACAGGCTCGCCACCTTCATACTTTGCCTGTACATATAAAGTAATATAATGCTTGTTCTCGGCGCTAAAAATATCGTTGGTAAAATCGAGTTTACGAATATTAGTAACAGTAAGCCCTGTCTCTTCTGCTACTTCGCGCACTGCACATTGCTCAACCGTTTCACCAAATTCTAAATGCCCCCCAGGGGTTGCCCAGGTATTTGCACCATGCGCTCCTATTCGCTCACCGAGTAAAATTTTATTATCATGCATTACTATCACTGCAACGCCTACTCTGACAACTTGACTCATTATTACCACATTAAATAGTTCATCATTTTTATATGTTACCTCATTTAAATCATCAAACTAGTTGTTAGTTCGTTATAAACCATAGCGTTAGCTAAAAACCACACAACCCGTTCATTATTCAACCGACCATAGTCGAATATCACTCCTGATAAAAAGCGCTTAGTTTTAAATAAAGTTATATTAAATTTTGCTCAGGAGCCTTTATGTCAGGTGAATACAAACAACATTACAACGAGTTTAAACAAAACCCGGCAGCGTTTTGGTTATCGCAAAGTAAACGCCTCCCTTGGTACCAGGCTCCCGAAACAGCTTACACACAAGATGAAAACGGTTTATATCACTGGTATGCCGATGGCCAACTTAATAGCTGCTTTTTAGCCGTAGATCAGCATGTTATTGCCGGCCATGGTGATGAAACAGCGTTAATTTATGACTCACCCGTAACCAATACCGCGCGCAGCTACAGCTACTTTGAACTACAACAAAAGGTCGCTAAATTCGCAGGAGTAATGCAGTCTTTAGGCGTAACAAAAGGCGACCGCGTAGTTATTTATATGCCCATGATCCCCGAGGCTGTAATTGGCATGTTAGCCTGCGCCCGCATCGGCGCTATTCATTCGGTCGTTTTTGGCGGGTTTGCAGCACATGAGCTTGCCGTAAGAATTGATGACGCCAAGCCTAAGTTAGTACTCAGTGCTTCTTGCGGTGTAGAAGTGAATACCGTAATTGAATACAAAGAGTTACTTGATAACGCCCTCGAATCAGCCTCGTATAAAGTAGAACATTGTATTATTTATCAGCGTGAGCAAGTAACTGCACCACTTATGCCTGAGCGTGATATTGACTGGGCTGTTGCAATGCAAACAGCTACTGGCGTTGATCCTGTTCCGGTAAGTGGCGATCACCCGCTTTATATTTTATACACGTCAGGCACAACGGGTACTCCCAAGGGGGTTGTTCGTGAAAATGGCGGCCATGCCGTGGCCATGCATTACAGCATGGAAACCGTATACGGAATGAAACCCGGTGACGTGTTTTGGACCGCTTCGGATATTGGTTGGGTTGTAGGCCATTCGTACATAGTGTATGCACCGCTTATGTACCGCTGCGCCACTATTTTATTTGAAGGTAAACCAGTTAGAACCCCAGATGCCAGTGCATTTTGGCGAGTGGTTGAACAGTATAAAGTAACGGCTTTATTTAGCGCACCAACGGCCTTTAGAGCGATAAAAAAAGAAGATCCCAATGCCGATGGGTTTAAACAATACGATACTTCAAGCCTGAAACGCTTTTTTTTAGCAGGCGAGCGCTTAGATCCTCCCACCTACGATTGGCTCAAAGAAAAAACAGGCCTACCTGTGCTTGATCATTGGTGGCAAACAGAAACTGGTTGGGCGATAGCCTGTAATCCTGTCGGCATTGAGCACCTACCTACAAAAGCAGGCAGTTCAACGGTTGCGACTCCTGGGTTTGACGTACGTATTTTAGATATGAATGGTGACGAATGCGCCCCCAATGAACAAGGTGCAGTCGTTATTAAACTGCCCTTACCGCCAGGATGTTTACCCACTATTTGGCAAAATACCGAGCGCTTTAAAGCCGGTTATTTAAGTGAATATGAAGGCTATTACCTTTCTGGCGACGGCGGTTATATTGATGATGAAGGCTACCTATTTATTATGGGCCGCACCGATGATGTTATTAATGTAGCGGGACATCGTTTATCAACCGGTGAAATGGAAGAAATTGTAGCCGCTCATCCCGCGGTTGCTGAATGTGCCGTATTTGGTGTTAATGATGCGCTCAAGGGTCAAAACCCCATGGCCATGGTGGTATTAAAAAATGATTTTCATGGCTCGCATAAAGAAGTAGAGCAGCAATTGGTGCAAACCGTGCGTAATCAAATCGGCGCTATTGCGTGTCTTAAAAACATTATGTGTGTAGAGCGCTTACCAAAAACACGCTCAGGTAAAATTTTACGCAAAAACTTACGTCAACTTATTGATGGTGAAGAACTACAAATTCCATCAACCATTGACGATCCGAGTATTTTTGAGGAGTTAACTCTGCAACTTGCTGAAAATAAAATATAAATATTATTTTTAAAACGTCTATTTAAGCGCGGCTTAAATAGACTTTTCTCGCCCCATCTGCTTAACTAGATTTCATTAAATAGATGAAACTCACGCAAATAAATCTCTTGGGAATATAAATGACTGAAATACGATCGCAGCTGCGAGAATTTTTACTACAATGGTTTAGTCTTTATTTTCCTGGGAGTGCGCATTTATGGTACAACATATTAGTACTGTGCTGGGTTGGCTTATTTGCGCTCATATTGCACCTCATCTTAAGGTCAGTTTCAAAACGACTACTTAAAGGCCGCTTTAGTGATAAAGTTGTTCAAACCGATACCCACACGCCTGCCGACTTAGCGCTTAAATTAACACGTAATATTTCCTTTGTTTTACAAGGTGCAGTGGTTGTTATACAAGCAAGGCTCTGGGTTCCAGAAGGAACGGCTTTTTTACATATCATTGAGATGTTTACTGATCAGTGGATCATTTTATTTGCACTGCTCTCGCTGTTCTCTTTGCTCAATATTTTTCAAGCAATATCTGACAGGCAACCCATTGCAGCTCACTTTCCATTACGTGGTTTTTTACAAACAATTAAACTGATCGCCAGCGTATTAGCCGGTATTTTAGCGATTTCATTATTAATGAATAAATCCCCGTTAATATTACTCAGTGGTTTAGGTGCGCTATCGGCTGTACTGCTACTGGTGTTTAAAGACGCTATTTTAGGGCTGGTGGCCGGTATTCAGCTTTCAGCAAACAATATGCTTGCGGTTGGTGATTGGTTAGAAATGCCCAAATACGGCGCAGATGGCGATGTGATTGATATAGCCTTGACCACAGTTAAAGTAAGAAATTGGGATAAAACCATTACCACTATCCCAACCTATGCGCTAATTTCTGACTCATTTAAAAATTGGCGCGGTATGTCAGAATCCGGTGGACGGCGCATAAAACGGAGTATCCATATAGAAATGAGCAGTGTGCGCTTTTTAGATGAGCAAGAGATCACCGCGCTGAAAAAAGCAGATTTATTAAGTCACTACCTCGAAATTACCCTACCGGCTATTAACGAGCAAAATACCACGAAAAAAATAGATATGAGCTGTACGTTAAATGGTCGTCGGCTCACTAATGTTGGCACATTTCGTCATTATTTAGTCGCGTTATTAAAACATCACCCACATATTCATCAGGGAATGACACTGATGGTAAGGCAGCTAGAGCCAACTAAAAATGGCTTACCCATTGAAATTTATGCATTTACCAATACAACTAATTGGGGTGAGTATGAAAATATTCAGTCAGATATATTTGACCATATATTAGCGATATTACCCGCCTTTTCGTTGCGTGCCCATGAGGCACCAACAGGGAACGATATTCGTCAACTAATTAAATAGTCACTAAATCCGTTTTAATTGCGCTATTAACCACTGGTGAATATCGCTGTTATTTGAACGTGGATGCCACGCTGCAATCACCTTAAATGGCGGTGGTAATAATTCAACTTCAAGCTGTTTCACTTTGGCGTTTGGCAGTAAACGCGATGGGTAAAAAGCAATTAGGTCAGTACTGCAAAGCAAATCGGGGACAAATGAAAAGCCAGGCACTGACATAACTATATTGCGCGCATAGCCCTTATCAGCAAACCACTGGTCGTGAGAGCCTCTTAAGTTAGCACGTGACGCTGAAATCACTAATTGAGGGTGTGCCGCCACTTCAGCAAGGCTCAACGTCGATGAAGAAAACACTGTGTCTTTGCCCGCAATACAAATATGTTGTTCTTCAAATAATGTGTCATAGATTAAGTTTGTTGGGATAAATTCAGGAAAACTAATTAATAAATCCAGCTCTCCTGCACTTATTAATTGATTAACATTATCAGAGGCAAAGTCACGAATAATCAGCTTTAATCCTGGCGCTTCTCGTCTTGTTATTTCTAATAATTGTGGCAAAAGAGCTGCTATAGCGTAATCAGTCGCACTTATTGTAAATACGCCCTTGTAACTACTTGGGGTAAATTGTTTAGGTATTAATAACGCTTCTACCTGAGTTAATATTTGATTAATGGGCTTCTCTAGTGCGATAGCCTTAGGTGTTGCAACCATTGTATTGCCTTGGCGAATAAAAAGCCGATCGTCAAATAAGTCACGCAATTTTCGCAGCTGCTCGCTAATAGCCTGCTGGGTTAAGCCCATTTTTCGCGCCACATCCGACACATTTTTTAGTTTAAGTAATGCACTCAATATTCGTAATTGTTTCATATCAAGCCGAGATATACCATTCATAATTGTATCTTAAACAAAAAAGCATTGTTTCAAATTGTACCTTTTAATCCCTATGATCACCAGCATTGTAATTGGCGCTAAACAGCATTATTAATTTAAAAGGTATTAAAATGAGTCAACCAAGTAAAAATATCGACAGTCTATTTTCATCAATCAATTTAGGCCCATACACGCTTAAAAACCGTATTGTAATGCCGCCACTTACACGCTCACGCAGCACAGTTCCTGGCAATATCCCCAACGAGGTGATGGCCACATATTATGCACAGCGTGCTAGTGCTGGTTTTATGGTTACCGAAGGCACTCAAATTGAACCAAGAGGACAAGGGTATGCCTGGACACCGGGCATTCATTCTAATCAACAAATAGCTGGTTGGAAAAAAGTAACTGATGCAGTACATGCAGAAGGTGGAATTATTTTTGCCCAGCTTTGGCACGTTGGCCGCGTTTCACATACTAGCTTACAGCCTAATGAAGCCAAACCTATTGCCCCCTCAGCTCTAACAGCTGATAGCGTTAAAGTCTTTATTGAAACAGGACCAGCTCAAGGCGCTTTAGCCAACCCAAGTGAACCACAAGCTTTAACAACCGATGAAGTAAAAGAGCTTGTTGGCATGTATGCACAAGCTGCCCGTAATGCGCTAGAAGCGGGGTTTGATGGCGTAGAACTGCATTGTGCTAATGGGTATTTAGTAAATCAGTTTATTTCTGAGCACACCAATAAACGAGATGATGAATACGGCGGCTCTCTTACTAATCGCCTGCGCTTTTTAAAAGAAATTGTCGCGGCAGTAAGTGACGTAGTAGGCCCTGAGCGCTTAGGGGTTAGATTTGCGCCCTTATTTAGCAGTACTGATGAAACCCGTGTTTATTTAGGATTAGTAGAATCAAACCCGCATCATACCTACATTGAAGCAATTAAAGCACTTGAACAAGCTGGTATTGCCTACCTTTCAATTGCAGAAGCTGATTGGGACAATGCCCCTGATTTACCAGAGCAATTTTATCAAGCAGCTAGAGCTGAATTTTCTGGGCGTATTATTTACGCTGGTAAGTACACTGTTGAAAAAGCGGTGGCGATGTTAGCTAAAGGCTACGGTGATTTATTTGCTTTTGGTCGCCCTTTTATTGCAAACCCTGATTTACCAGCGCGCATAAAAAATCAATGGCCATTAAATGAAGCCGATGCAGCCACTATGTATGGCGGGACTGAGCAAGGTTACAGTGACTACCCTTACTACAAAAACGATTAATTAATAGGCCATGGATGGCCTTATTCAATGTTAAAACGCTTTTTACATCGTCTCCCAGCTTGTTGAATTTAATCTGCTCACTATTTTTACATTTACTAAAATGTCATACATTTGGTTAAAAAATGTCGATAAAAAGCATTAAAATTAGTTTTAAAGTATTGTTTTTAAATAATTAACAAGCATTAAAGTAGTAATATTTTTATATATCAATACAATAAGCTTTTATTTTTTTAGGCATCGGTCTTTGGAGCATGGGTTGTTAAAATTAGCAGGAGTTAAATCAACTTCTTTGAGTCTTTTAGCCGTGTGTGGATTATTTTTGTTATTAACTCAATTTCAAACCCAATGGCAAAGTAAGCTCTCTCTTATTAATAATCTTGTTTATCCATTACTGATTATTACCGCTATATTTGCCACTCAGTTTAATCGAAGTCGAGTTGCTATTTTGTGCGCGTTTTGGTTACTTTATTTATGTTCACTTGAGTATGCTTTGCCCTGGTCAAGTTGGCTTAAAGCGCAATCTGATTGGGTTTTATTATGCGCTGCAAGTTTATTAATGTTGTTAGCCGTGATTAAAGATCGCGCACTTTTATCAATACACACTGCGACCCGAACCCTATTAATTATTCTATGTGGCGGCGCAGCGTTTGCGTGGCTGGCACTGAGTCTGCATTTACAAGGGCTATCATTACAACCTTCTGTTTATACTCAACTGCTTCCTTATTTACCCATAGCTTTACCACTGTCGCTCATTGGCAGCTTACTCATTTGGCAAAGCGTAAGAACACATAACCTGACGCAAACGGCGTTACTCATCACTTTTATTGTGTGGTGCCTTAACCAACAACATGTTATTGATTTTCCTTGGTCTGTCATTGCTGTACTTATGGCTTCTCTGTCTTTATTAGCGGTGAGTACCGACTCTTATTATTTAGCTTACAGAGACGATTTAACGAGCTTACCAACGCGCCGCGCACTTAATCAGCTTGCTCTATCATTAGGGCGAAAATACACTGTTGCTATGCTCGATATTGACCACTTTAAAAAATTCAACGACACCTATGGCCATGATATTGGCGACCAAGTACTTAAGCTAGTGGCAGCAAAAATGAGTGGCGTTAAAGGGGGTGGCAAGATTTACCGCTATGGCGGAGAGGAATTTACCGTTGTATTTCCAAGAAAAACAGCTGAGCAGTCAATTCCTGAACTCGAAACACTGCGTCAAAATATTGCAACTTACGACATGGTGATCAGAAACCCAAAACGCACAGATAAAAAATCTCGCAAAGGTAAACAGCCAAGCGACAATAAAACGGTTAACGTGACTGTTTCTATTGGCGTAGCACAAAGAACAGCAAAACAAAGCTTTGACGAGGCTTTAAAAAATGCTGATTTAGCGCTTTATAGAGCTAAAAAGAAAGGCAGAAACAACGTAAGCGAATAATGATTTTGTAACGTGGCACGCTAACGTTTAGTTATAGCATGCCCAAAGGCAACTAACTATCTGCAACCTATTGCTTTTCAATCACCGCTTTTAAATTATTTAACGCGGAGACCGAAAAGCCACGGTCGTAAAAGTAAATAATTTTGCCACTCTCATCAAGCAGTATTACGCGGCTGTTATTCGGGTTTTCGTTACCAGTAAATGCCTGAACCTTATCGCCATCTTTGTAAATTGTGATCACCCCACCCCACAACTCTTTTGGGATCCCTTTGCGCATACCGCTATCAATTAAGGTACTAAACATGCGAGGAACCATACCCTGAATAGTGGGCAACTCATAAGCGGTCACATTCACTGCGCTCATATCTAAACCAATAAGCCAACGATCAATATCAAACTGGCTATCTTGTTTATAACCAATTAACAGCAACGTATTGGGGTTGTTAAAGTCCTCAGGAATGGTGAATGACTTTTGCTCTAAGCTTTCTCCCGTCACAGTAGGAAATTGCTTACCAAGTAGTGCTTGGTTTGGGTATTGGGTTGAACACCCACTAACCACTAAAACCATCACCAGTGCCATTATTGCCTTTAACATACCTCTACTCCCTCTTTTAAATAAAAACTAAAGTGAACAAATTAATTTATTACTACGTATTAGGGTTACGATTTTATTTGTAGTTAAGATCTTACTTTCATCTAGTAAACGCCATAAATTAAAGAAAATACAATCATATGGGCTAATTTTTTCAACAATGCGCTCATTCGTTATACTTTAATATTATTACTATATTCATTTTAATTCTATACCATAGCGAAAGCGTATTTTGTTAACGTCTTACAAAGCGTTAAAGTGCCGCGCTAATTCACAGCTATAAAAGAGGGTACTATGTCGCTTGCTGTATTATTAATGTTGGCATTATTTGTCGGTTTGCTGTTCGCGATTTATCTTTTTTCGCAAAAAAGCAGCTCTTTATCTCGTACCGTTTTATTTGGCTTAGTGCTTGGTAGCACCTTTGGCTTAGCCCTACAGTTTTTATTTGCCCACTCTCCAGAGACGATTAAAGAAATACTCAGCTGGGTAAGCGTGGTGGGTAAAGGCTATGTCGGTTTATTAAAAATGATCATCATGCCATTGGTATTAATTTTTATGATTGCCGCAGTGGTAAAGCTCGAAAACCAAGGCTCTTTAGGTAAAATATCATTTATTAGTATTTCTGTTTTACTCTTTACCACAGCAATTGCCGCTTTGGTGGGTATTGCTGTCACCTATGGGTTTGACTTGAGCATTGAAGGGTTGGTTTCAGGTACTCGAGAAGCCGCTCGAATGGACACCCTACAAAGCAAAGCTGCGAATGTGGCCGACTTAAGCGTGCCGCAAATGCTACTGAGCTTTATTCCTGAAAACCCCTTTGCGGATTTAAGTAATCAACGTTCAACCTCTATTATTGCCACGGTTATTTTTGGTGTCCTTGTTGGTATAGCTGCACGTAAAGTAATGCTGGAAAAAACAGAACTTGCCAGCCCAATTCGTAACGGTGTAAACGCCCTACAAGCTACGGTAATGAGCTTAGTTCGCATGGTGATTGCACTCACTCCTTATGGTGTTGCGGGCCTAATGGCAAGCGTCGTGGCAAACTCTAGCAGTAACGATATTTTAAATTTACTTGCCTTTATTGTTGCCTCGTATGTAGCTATTTTATTGATGTTTGTTGTGCATGGCTTATTGCTTAGCTTTGTGGGTGTAAATCCAAAGCATTATTTTGAAAAAATCTGGCCAGTACTGACCTTTGCATTTAGCTCACGTAGCTCAGCGGCCTCCATTCCTATGAATGTCGATGTGCAAATTAACCAGTTAAAAGTACCACCGGCAATTGCGAACTTATCGGCTTCTTTTGGTGCCACTATTGGTCAAAACGGATGTGCTGGTATTTATCCTGCTATGCTTGCGATGATGGTTGCGCCAAGTGTGGGGATAGACCCACTTACATTTGAGTTTATTTTACCGCTAATTGGTATTGTGGTTATTAGCTCGTTTGGTATTGCAGGTGTTGGTGGTGGTGCTACCTTCGCAGCGTTGGTTGTATTGCCTACCATGGGATTACCTATAGAGGTTGTGGCTTTACTTATTTCTATTGAACCATTAATAGATATGGCGCGCACAGCACTCAACGTATCGGGCTCTATGACCTCAGGTGTGATCACCAGTAAATTAATGAAAACTCAATAGCACTCACTTTAATCTAATAGCCCAGCCTTGTATCTCTCTGTAATA
>NZ_PNCV01000115.1:0-22062 GCF_005886925.1 Pseudoalteromonas sp. S3260 | reverse complement strand
CATGGCTAGACGATGATTACCGCTCAACCCTGCTAGAGTCTGGGATTAAAATGCGCTAGCCGTGAACTCTAGAGCCTTTGTAAGGTGGGTTTCCTGCTAGAAAAACTTCGCTATTTGTGTTGTCACAAATACTTTTCCAATCAAGTCTTGCTGCATTACCACAGATAATGCTTCCACTTACCTTCAAAGGTAATGCTGGTTCACACTCACCGAACTCAGCCTTAAACTCAACATTCATTTGGTGTTCGGCTAACCATAATGACAATATTGCTACTTCATGAGCAAAGTCATCTAGCTCGATACCGTAAAATTGAGAAAGTTTGATACGTGAAAAAGAAGAATCTAAACCAACATCACCAAATAGATCATCTTGTTTTTCGTTTTGATCTAATTCTTGTAAACGCTTGATGATTTCCATTTCGAGCTTACGTAACTCTTTAAAGGCAATAATCAGAAAGTTGCCAGAGCCACAAGCTGGGTCAAATATTTTAATTTCGGCAATACGATCATGTAATTTTCGTAAGCGACTAGGTTTTAACTTCGCATCAATGTTGTCTTCAATATTTTCAAACTCAGCATAAAGCTCATCTAAAAATAGCGGCTCAATAACCTTCATGATGTTAGTAACAGAGGTATAGTGCATACCCATACCACCACGCTGATCTGGGTGAACAACCGCTTGGATCATCGAACCAAAAATATCAGGGTTAATATCAGACCAATCTAGTTCACTACCACATTCAATGAGCATTTTACGTGATTTAGTCGAAAATCTGGGGGACTCAATAGTATTTGCAAATAAGCCACCATTTACATACTCATATTGTGTAAGATAATCAGGTAACTCACCGCGATTTTCTTTATTTGTATTTAAAACTTCAAAGAGACGATTTAGGTAGTCATCAACATCAGAGCCATCAGTTTTAGTTTTTGACTCTAAGTTTTCACTAAACTGATTACGTGTGAAAATACCAGTATCTTCGGCAAAGAAACAAAATAGTAAACGGGTTAAAAATACGTTTAAGTTATGAAGTGCGTTGGTGTCGTCTTTGTTATCTTCACTGAAGTTATCGGCTTTGATTAAATCGAACAACTTAGCCATTTTTTCTGCCGCTTTAACATCAGCCGGGTTTTCACCTTGGTATACCGCTTTTTCCATTCCCGCCCAAGGTAAGAAGAAATCAAAATGTTTGCCCAGTTCGGTAAATTCAATATCTAAGGTATCGTGGGTACGAGTATCTAAGGCAACAAACTGATTAAAGTCAGTAGCAATAACAAAGCGAATTTTGTCACGAGCAACTGTTGGCTCTTTTTTCATGTTATCAATATCTGACAACACACAATTACTCTGACTTTGCTTAAAGTAAATATGGCGTTTAGCTCTTACTTCGCCATCAACTTTAGCTAAGTTACGCTCACCTGATTTAATACGGCCAATGGTCGTTTTACGATGACCGTAAGCTGCCATTAGTTGGTATATAAACTCATCCTTGTTAACTTGGTTAGCAACAATATCTGATGCTAACTTTTTAACGACTTCTTCTATTTGGGTAATATTCATTTAATAATCCATCAATATTTTATTTTTACAGTGGTAGCAAACATCAATCGCCCACACTGCATATTATTTATATAACCAATTAAGCCCAGCTTTGTTGAAATGACGAGCGTAAATTATTTATTAATTTGGGTGCAGTGCTATGGCATGTGACTCCAAAGAAAGTAGCTGCCCTTGTTGCTCCTACGTAAAGGTACTTATCGAATAGCTCTGGTATATTTTTAGCTAAAGTATCTGCACCTACAAAGAAAACAGCTTCAAATTCCAGACCTTTAATGTGCTGTACATCAAACACACGAACGTCGTTGCCTTCACCTAATGATTGGCCATCACTACAAGCTACAGCTCGAATATTTAAGTCTTCTAATTCTTCAGATAAAGCATCGGCCAATGGTTTCACCTCATCCTCATGATTTACCAGAATCGCGATACTAGGGAGTACATCTACTTCTTGCTCGACTTCAGAAATTCTGTCTTTTAACCAAGTAACTATTTGCGCGTTATCACCAGCATTTTCTAATAACACTGGCATTACGCCTTTGTGGTTTGAGTTTTTAGGAAGCTCTCCACTGTACTGAATGTCGCCTTCCATTTTTGTTAGTAGTTCTTTGGCAAAGTTATTAAGCAACTCACTTTGACGATAAACGATATTTATTGATTCAGTTGTTAGTTTTGAAGATATCCAACTAAGTTGCTCTGCGCTTTTAGTGCCTTCTGTTGTAATCCTTTGATTGAAGTCACCACAAGCAAAAAAAGAACCGATTGAAGGTGTAGTCAAAGCTTCCATACTTGCCAACTGAATAGGTGAGAAGTCTGTTGCCTCATCTACTAGTATTTGATTTTTAAACGTTTCATTGATTAAATTAAGTTGGACATAACCACCTTGATCTAATTTTTGTTGGATGAACCTTTCTTTAAGGAGCTCTCTTGCCATTTTTAAATTTGCTAAAATGAGAAGATCCAATTCTGACTGTTCAATATGACTTGGCTTTGCTGGTGAACTTTCAAACCATTTTTTAAACTGCTCTTCAGATTTACGAAATGCACGATAACTTTTAGCTATGTTTTTTACATATTTAACTTCTGGATTTTTAAATTTTCTTAGTTCACGCATTTGAATGGCTAGGCTACCTAAACCTTTCAGCTTTTCAATTTCGGGTAGTCTTTCATCTAGCCATTTTACAATTGCTGTTGATAAACTGTTTTTTGGTAGACTACGTTTCAAGTATTTAGCACGACCAAGTGCATTTATTGCCTTTTTATATTCACTAAATGCTTGTTGCTGCGGGGTAGCAATTTGATCTTCATCTTCGTCATCATCGTCTTCTTCTTCATCAATGACTTCCGGTAACTTACTTTTTTTCCATTCGTTTATAACTTTAATTAGTTCAGCAATAAAATTTTTATTACTGTTAACTTGGTAAGTTAAAGTGCCTCTTAATTGTTTTTCTGAATCCGTTTTTATTTCTTTGATTAGGTTTTGTATTTTATCTTGGTATTGCTCAAGGCTTCGGTAAAAGCTTATTAAATTACTTTGCTGTAGGCTTTGCTTCAATGAAATTAGTGCTTTACTAATCTCTTTTAACGAAGGACCGTCAAGTATAATTAATTGGTCAATACTTGCTTTAAGCTCATTGACCATTGATAATTTATGAAAATCAATAAATGAATCATAAACGGCAGGTAAGTTTGAGTTTGCATATGAATTTAAGTGTCGCGTCGATTTTTTAATAAAGCCACTGCGACTACTTGATTGTAATATTGATAAAACATTCCTACCTAAATAACCACTGTAGTTTTCCCATGTTTTAATTTGCTCAGAAGATGCAGGGACTTGTTCTTTAGCAAAAGCTTCTTTTAAATAGTGCTTTAACAAATCTGTAGGGGTAAACATTAGCCAATTGGTTTTATGACCTGACTCACCACTATGAGAGTTTTTAATTTTTTGCTGCTCTGCTGGTTCTAGATATTCAATATTTAGCTTTTGCCCAAGGCGTTTAATTAACGTTGTAGTTTTACCTGTTCCGGGAGGCCCTAAAATAATTAACTGGCTATCAAGTGGCAAACGAAATATTTCAGATTGAAACTTATCGAGAATAGGTTGATCTCTTAGACTCATAGCCGATCTAACTTGATGCTTTACTCCCGTTTCAAAATCATTTGAAGCTTCACCACTGAGGAGTTCATCCAAAAATGACTCATCTGAAAGGTCTACTTCTTCTTGTTGAAATAGCTTCCTTAAAGATGGATCAATAGTAATAGTTTCTTCATCTTCAGGCGTGTAAACCGAAAATGATGAATCCCAGCCATGTTCGCCTTTTCTGGGCTTTAAAGTTAGTGTTTCTAGAACTTCAAGTACTCGTGATTGTCCACCAATATTGGCAGTATACTCATCACCTACTTGTAAAGACGCTAAGTGACCTAAAGGAGAGCCATAACTAGCTAGACTAGCATCACCTTCAAGAGGAATTGAGCTTTTTCGCGCAATATATAGGGTTTTAGTCTGCTCACCATCATCAAAAGTAACCCGTGCAATTGCAGGTTCGTCTTGAAGGCTTATATAGCCTTGCTGTATCGATTGAGCTATCTCACTCATATTATCAACAGCATGTGTATCATTAAAAGAGTTGATGCTTGCAAGTTGACCATGGCCATTCATCTTATTAGATTGCTCTGCTAGTTTTTTTTTGGCTGTTTGAGCAACTATTTCTAGTACACGAACCGCTTCAGAAGCAATAATTTTGATTTTTTCAGGCGTTTCCATTTAGTCTTTATCCTTTTGATATCCCGGCGCAAGTGCGAGATTTTCTGCACCATATAATGTTTGTATATTCTGTAAATAAAGTTGATATTCAGGGCCTGAAAGTGAGCCACTTTCAGAACAATCCACATTCCAACGTCTTAATAAATATCCTGCCATTGCGGCACGTACATTGACTTCTAATATGCCTTTTTCCATCCCAAAATCGAGCTTAATAGCGGTTGGGTGCTTAACGTTATTTGGATGCGGAATAATTTGTAATGGCACCATACGCATCCATTGATGATCTTCTAACTTATCTTCTTTAGAAGATGGTGTCTGTGCGAGAATTGTAACTTTGGTAATGCGCGTTAACACAAAGTCTCTAAATGACTTTGATTTGCGGTCATACGCTCTTAAATGCCATCGTAAGCCGTTATCTACAATTGAATGAGGCACAAGTTCTCTTGCACCCGAACCACTGCTTAAAGACGTGTAGATAACGCTAATAGGCTTATGGTTGATAATCGCTTGAGAGAGCTTAGCGATAATATCAATATCAGGTACGTTCAACGGGCTTGGTGATTCAATAGGGAATGAAGTATCGCCAATAGAATCAAAGCCATCGCTAATGTTGTTCGCTAACTTAATAAGCGTGCGGCGTGCATCATGTTTAAATATGGGTTTGAATTGCGTTGTGATGAAGTATTTTTTTTCTACATTGTCATACGCCATATTCTCAGGCGCATTGTCTTTGTAGAACTTTAAATCTCTGGTTGCAGCGGCAAGGCCTAATTCGAAATGACACACGATTTCACTGCGAGTTACCATCCCAGTAAAATAGAGCTTAAAGTCGATATAAGCTAAACGCTGCTTCTGTGCAAAACTAAATTCATCCATGCATTAAAATCATATTATTGAAGTAATATACCATCAGTGTGTATCTTTTTGATTCATACTTCAAGTGGTTTAGAGTAATGCTCTTTGGTTTTAATCTTCAGTGAATAACTCATCAATCGGAATTTCAAGGATTTGTGCAAAGCGCTTCACTTCTATATCGGTAACTCTTCTAACATTAGATTCTACTTTGGCTAATGTGCTTCGGGTTATTCCCCACTGCTGTACCTGACATTTAGCGACTAGAACCTCTTGTGTCCATGACTTACTCTCTCTAATTCGCTTTATATTCTTTCCGATAATATTCATAACATCATTTGCTCCGCATTCGGAGCTTGATTGTTACAAAAAACGCACTAGAACCGCTCCGATATCGGAGCGGTTAAATTAAATCAGAGGTTTTCTTGAAAATAGACGTTCTTATGGCAAAAATTATTAAAGCGCCAAATTTTGACACATACGCTGTGCCCCGCTTTTGCTAGATGCCCTGCCATTGGGTAACCCATTACGCCTAAACCTATAAATGCAATTTTTACTGACATAAAAATGACCTATTTAACTGATAACTTAGAAACATAAGCTCGATTATGTCAATCGGCCGCTAAAAAAGCGAATGAAAGTCTTTTAAAATTTCCCTCATACGGAAATTAGGTAGGTAATCTATGGATAGTATTTATCAATTTAACGCACCACTTTGTAATAACGATGATTTTTCTTTGAGTCAGCTAAAAGGAAAAACGCTTCTTATTGTTAATACCGCCAGTAAATGTCATTTTTCTGCGCAATTATGCGCGCTAGAAAAGCTATATCAACAATACAAAAACGATGGGTTTACTATTTTAGCCTTTCCGTGTAATCAATTTGATAAAAATGAGCCATTAGAGGGAATGGCCATTAAAGACTATTATCAAAAACATTTTTTAATTAATTTTGAGGTGTTTAATAAGGTCATGGTAAATGGCCCAGATACGCATCCACTGTTTAGTTATTTAAAGTCTCATACACGAGGTATTGCACAAAACCGAGCAATAAAATGGAACTTCACTAAGTTTTTAGTTAATGCACAAGGGCAGCTGGTTGCTCGCTATGCACCGCGAACTAAACCGGAGTCATTACATAATGTAATAACAAGCTGCTTAGAATCAGTGCCCGTTATAAAACCGACGACCGCTCGTTTAGGAGTCCGTTCGGCTGTATTAAAATAGTCCTGTCGTAATTAAAACAACAAGAGTGAAGCATCTATAGTAAGAATAGTTTATGGTAATAAAATAATTGATTACTTGGAGCTAGTTAATGGATATTGCTTTTTTTAGTGCTCAGAAATATGAGCGACCTTTTTTTGAGCAAAGTTTAAATGGCTTTTCTAACATCACTATTACTTATTTTGAGCAAAGTTTATCGGCGCAGACGGCAATATTAGCTAAAAACTTTGACGCTGTGTGCGTATTTGTCAACGATACAGTAGATAAAGCAGTGATTGAGCAACTTGCCATATTGGGTGTTAGCGCTATTTTATTACGCTGTGCGGGGTTTAATAACGTTGACTTGCCTGTTGCCAAACAGCATAACCTCAGCGTATTACGCGTACCCGCCTACAGCCCTGAGGCAGTCGCGGAGCATTGTGTTGCCCTTATGCTTACCCTCAGCCGTAAAACACACAAAGCTTATAACCGAGTACGCGAAGACAATTTTGACTTGAACGGCTTACTTGGCTTTAACTTGCATAATAAAACGGTGGGTATTATTGGCTGCGGTAAAATTGGCCAAGCATTGTGTAATATTTTAACCGGTTTTGGCGCTAACGTTTTAGTGTGCGACCCTTTTGCAAAACCAGGCAATTATACTATTACCGATTTAAACACCCTGCTTACACAAAGCGATATCATTTCTTTGCATTGTCCGCTAAACGAGCACACGCATCATTTAATCGATGACGCCGCATTTAATAAAATGAAAACCGGGGTCATGCTTATTAATACTTCTCGCGGTGCGCTGGTAAACAGCCAAGCCTGTATTAAAGCACTTAAATCACAAAAACTGGGGTATTTAGGGCTTGATGTGTACGAACAAGAATCAGAGCTGTTTTTTAAAAACCACAGTGACGAAATAAATCAAGACGATATATTCTCTCGTTTAGTGAGTTTTAGAAATGTGTTAATAACAGGACATCAAGGCTTTTTTACTCAAGAAGCTCTAACCGAAATCGCTAATATAACATTACAAAATGCAAACGAGCTTGCTCAAGGGCAAACGCTAACCAATCAAGTATTGTAATATCAAGTCATTTAAAATGTAAAAAGCGAACTTTCGGGTGACTCCCAATAGTTCGCTTTTTAAAACGGCATTTTTAAATTCGCGTTTAAAAGTTTTTAACCAAACGCTACATTTGCAAATACTAAGGTCATAAGTACAGGACACACAAAGCGAATATATTGTGCAAACCAAAAGTGCGGCCCACTACTTGCCTTGTTCAGTTTATTACCACGTTGCCATAGCCAGCCTACCGTTATAAAGTAAAACAGCCCCATTAACGGCAATTGGTATTGAGTAAATACCATAATAACTAAACCAAATAGCCAATCAAAATTAACAATAATAGTACTGGCACAAACAAATACAATGGCGCTAACGGCCCATGTTGCTTTGGTTCTATCTACACTGTGGTTTTCAACCAAAAATGCCACAGGGATCTCAGTTGACGAAATAGTTGAGGTAACTGAAGCTATCGACATCAATACAAAAAATAATAAGCCAACCAATAAACCAATTTCACCCATAGTGCCAAATAACTCAGGTAATATGGCAAAAATAAGTTGCCCCTCACCAATTAATTCACCGTTATTAAATACTTCAACGCCATTGTACTGGGCAACATAAATAGCCGGAATTATTAATAAGCCCGCCAAAAACGCCACGCTGGTATCAAGTAGCGCAACACTTGCGGTTAATTTTGGTAAGTTAGCTCCGGGTTTTAAATATGAGCCGTAAATCATCATACAGCCTACCCCAAGCGACAGCGAAAAGAACGCTTGCCCCATTGCGGCAATAATTAAATCAGGGTCGAGTATTTTGCTAAAATCAGGCACTAAATAAGCAGCAAACCCTTTGCTTGCGCCATCTAACGTTGCAATATAAATAATAAGCCCAATAAGGAGAACAAGTAAAAGCGGCATTAAACGGCGTGACCAGGTTTCTATTCCCGACTTTACCCCTTTTAAAATAATACTGGCGGTTAAAATAAGCATAAGCGGCGTAAAAATAAAATTACGTAACATAGAGTCGCTATGTAAAAACTCACTCAAGCTATGCAAGCCAAAAAAGCTACTTATAGGCTCTATAGCGTAAGAAAGCATCCAACCGGCCACAATAGAGTAAAAACTTAACATAACGATGGCACCGGCAAGGCCAATATAGCCTGCTGCGGCTCCCACTTTAGGGGCGTGATCTTGCCATGCTTGGCTTAGCGCTTTAACAGGGTTAGCTTGGGCTTTGTAACCTAAATACAGCTCAGTGTATAAAGCAGGTAACGCCAGCAAAAAAATAACGATAAAGTAAACCAGTAAAAATGCGCCGCCACCATGATTAGCAGCCTGCGTAGGAAAACCCCATATATTACCTAAACCTACGGCTGCACCGGCTGCTGCCAATACAAAACCTAGTCGACTTTGAAAACCATCACGCACTTGTGCCATACACCTACAAATCTGTTATTATTTTAACGAATGCGAATTAAACCATATTTAAGAGCGGCTGAGTAATAAAAATGTACTTAGCGCTCACAACAACTAACAACCGCTCACAAACTATCCAGCTTTGGGTAATAAATATGTAATCGGTCGTCATTTATAACGAGCAATGATGAGTGTAACTTACTTTGAAAACCAGCTAAAAGCCACGCTCGCTTTAGCAAATAACAGCCATTGCATTGCGTTGCTTAACGCAAACACCCTCAATGTGGGTGAATTTGATTTACCCCACTATTTAAGCCCTTTTGAGCTCAATGTTATTAATCGGCGTAAAAATCCACAGGCTAAACAAGAATATTTAGCCACACGTTTAGTGCTTAAATACCTAGTAAAAACCGCTTGTTCTTCTTATGCATCATTAAAGCTGTGTGATATTAGTTCTGAATTTAACCCCGATAACAGTAAATTAGAATTACATATTAAAAATACAACAGGCGTGATCAGTTGCTGTATTTCTCATTCTCATGGTTTTGTAGGTGCAGCGTTAAATGTAGCATCAACTCAATTTGGCTTTGATATTGAAAAAATTAGTTTAAAGCGCCCTTTTAATAAACTCGCTAAACACTTTTACCACCCAGCCGAAGTGAGTTTAATAACCAATACAGATAACATAACAACTCAAGCACATCATTTTTTTAGGATTTGGACATTAAAAGAAGCGCTGGCTAAAGCCACCAGCCGCCCCATTGCTCAATTATTAAGCCCTAATGTGTTTAACGAACTTAATAACACTCAGCTTACAGCTTGTAGCAATACCGTAGTTGGAGCACATAACGACATGTTTGATATTAGCGTTGTGGCAAAAAAAAGCACCGACTGGCGGTGCTCAATAATAACTATTAACGATTTACGCAGCGCAATCACTTTCTAGTAATCGACTATGAATAGCTTGAACCACAGCATCAGATTCACTTTGCTCAACTAAAAAGCACAGGTTGTGTTTACTCGCACCATGGCAAATAAGTCGAATATTAAAGTCACTTAATACTTTCATTAAATTCATTTCATGTTGGCGCAAAACAATTTCAGAGCCAATTAACGCTACCAGCGTTAAATTGTTTTCAACCGATACATGGCAAAACTCAGCGAGTTTATCTAAGCACTCTTGATCTAGCTCTGGGCGTGATGCATTAGGCGCATTATCAAGGGTAATTGCTACACTAATTTCAGAGGTGGTAACCAAGTCTACCGAAATATTACATTCACTTAAAATAGTAAAGATACGTGCTAAAAAGCCACTGGCTAATAACATTTCTGGGCTTTTAAGGGTTAATAATATTTGATTTTTACGTTGTGTTACCGCACGAATACCAGGTAGTTGCGATTTTTCACGTTCAATCCACGTACCGCCAAGTTCTGGCTCTGTGCTTGAGCCAACAAACACATTAATATGGCTGCGACTAGCAGGTAAAATAGTCGCCGGATGCAATACTTTAGCGCCAAAGGTCGCCATTTCTGCTGCTTCATCAAAACTTAAACGCGCAATAGGAGTGGCTTTTACACACAAACGAGGATCGGTGCTAAAAATACCCACTACGTCAGTCCAAATATGCACACTTTTAGCGTTAATAGCCTCAGCAAGCAGTGCAGCGCTATAATCTGAGCCGCCTCTACCGAGCGTGGTCGTTAAATTGTTTGCATCGCTACCAATAAACCCTTGGGTCACAATAACGCTATCATCAAGCAGCGGAATTAAATGTGTTTTAGCGGCTTGCGCTGTGGCGGCCACATTTGGTGTTGCTTTACCAAATTGGCTATCGGTTTTAAGCACCTGGCGCACATCAAAACGAGTGGCATTTAAACCCTTTAATCTTAGTACTTGGGTAAATAAGTACGACGATAAACGCTCGCCAAAGCTAAGTAGCTCATCGAACTGCTGCTCAGTATTGAGTGTTTGTGCCGCCAACGTTTGAAATGCATCTAGCGTTTGATTAAACCCAATGGCTAAATCCTCATCTAACGACAGATCATTTAAAATAGCCTGCTGAATCGCAAGGACACCATCAATATGCTGTTGGCGCTTAGCGGCTTCAATACCCGCTTTGCTAAGCTCCACTAAATGATTAGTCACTCCGGCACTTGCGCTTACTGCAACAATACGTACATTTTTATCGTTTACGATAATTTCGCTACAACGGCTCATGGCCTCAAAGTTAGCAACGCTGGTGCCACCAAATTTGGCAACAATGTAATCTGATTTTGTGCACTGTGAACTTTGTGGCACTGATTGGGTAGTCATTTCGTCTCCTTTCGCGGCATCCAAACCGCAATAAAACAAGAAGAACTTGGCAGGAAATAAAGATAAGAAAAATCTACTGCCAGAAGCTCTCCACCTAAATTGGTGACAGTTTTGAGGATTCAGCCCCATAAACCGAAAAACAATGGTAACGACCCATTATTTTCCTCGGCGAGTACTTCCCTCCTTAATGGTCGCAGGCTGTCGTTGCCTCACATTAAGTACCTAAGTATCGCACCTCTTCTGAATGTATTATTAACCTGTGGCTAATAAAACAAAACCGCACTAAGAGTGCGGCTTTGAAAGTTATCGTTTAGACGTCTAGCTGTCAAGTCGTTTTATTATAAAATCAAATAAAACTACCCATAAAGTAAGAACCAGCATAACCAAAGGTGTAACACACTAACAAATACAACGACAAACGAAGGTAACTTGCAAACGTAAGTTCTTTAACCTTACTCATAGCAATAATACCAGCCGCCGAACCAATGATCAGCATTGAACCACCCACACCGGTTGCATACGTAAACGACAACCAATGCTGTTGACTCATTACAATGTCGGCTTTTAGTAACGCAGCCGTTAGTGGCACGTTATCAACACCGGCCGATAAAATACCCATTAAGTAGTTAGCGTACTCTGGCGCCATCACTGTATACAGGTTTGTAAATTGGCTTAGCACGCCCACTTCTTTTAATGCGCCAACAAGTAATAACACACCTACGAAAAACAGTAAGGTGTCGTACTCTATGTCACGTATAAAGTCGATCATATCTTTATTGATATCTTTTTTGCGCATTAAAAATTGCGCGACTAAAAACATAATAGATAAACCCAATAAAAAAGTAAGCAGAGGCGGTACACTGTATAAAACACTCAATGTAAGCGTAGCAATAACCGTAGTGAAGAAAATAACCGCAATGGTTATGTCGGTTTTTTCAATACGTTTGAATTTAGTCTTTTTAAACTCTAACTGCTTATTCATGCCAATTGATAACAAAGTAGCGAGTAATAATACACTTAGTAACGCAGGCACAATTAACAGTAATAAATTGCTAATTGTTACTTTACCATCAAGGAAAATCATAAGTGTGGTTACATCACCCGTGATAAGTGATACACCACCGGAGTTTACAGCAAATACAATAAGCGTGGCGTACTTAACTAACTTTTTGGCTTCAAGTTTTAATGACATAATCACTGCCAGTGATATTAGCGTGGCCGTAACGTTGTCGGAAATAGATGAAAATAAAAACGCAAAACACCCTACCAAAAACATTAGCTTTCGTTCACTAATGCTGGATGGCATTATCCGGTTCACAACATTTTCGATAAGTCCTTTGGAGTTTAAATAGGCAACAAAGGTCATTGCGGCCATTAAAAACAGCCATAAGGAAGCAATTTCTAAAATATTGTGGTCAAGGAGGGTTTGAATCGTTTCAGGGCTTTGCCCATTAAGAGGAAAAATAAAGGAGATAATCCAACAAAGTGTACCAAAAAATAATGTCGTTTTGGCTTTGTTTACGTGAATCACATCCTCAATAACGATAAGCAAGAATGCAATCGCTATCAGCGTCAGGATAATCGAGGAAACCATGATATTAAACAACCTTCGGGTTTAAGTAAAAATTGAAACCATGTAAAAAATAGAGGTACACACTCTATGTGCCTATATTCGGCGCGGATACTATCACTAAGCGAGTGTAAAAACTATTATTAAATCGTCGCAAAAACGAATACCATATAAGTTCAAGAAATATAAAATAACGAATACTAGGATGTTGTAACGCCTTATGATCCCAGCTAAAAAGCTACTTAATACCCTCACTGAGCATTGGGGTGTATTAGAGCTATTATTTAAACGCTTTAAAATGGCCGACTTTAGTATTAAAGATTTACAAAATGCCATAAAACAAAAGCAACCGACATGGAATAATGAGCGTATTTATAAAGAAACCAATCGGTTATTAAATCAAGAAATCATTATTCCCTTGGCTAAATCGTCACAACTAGAAATTAACCGTGCCATTGCGGACTTTGCTACCTTTTTACTTCAAGAAGAACATTTAGGCTTAGCACAAGAAATAAGCGTATTGGTTGATGATTTAGCTCGCTTAGGTAATCGGCTGTCTAATGCCGGTGAAATGGAAGATTTTGATGATTTACGCCGCTTTAGCCGCATTATGGATGATCGGGTTCGTAAAATAATTAAGCTGTTTTTACACAACGAAAACGCCATTTTAAATATTGTTGAGCAAGCCAAATCAAATAACGCGGTGCAATCGCTGCAAAAGCGCTACAAAGCCGTCATAGAAGCGTTTGATGAATATATAGAACCCATGCTGGAAATGGTCGATATTAGAGGCGACTTTCATGCCTGTTTTACTCTAATTGAGCAACAAATTAGCACCCAAATAGAACATATTGAACGCTCAGGTAAAGCGTACAGTGATAAACGTATGCTTGAGCAATTACGTACCCGTATTCTCGAAATGCATCTAGTTGGTCGGACAAGCTTACGTAAAAGTGCCGATATGCTAATGCCACTGCGTGAAGAGTTGCGCCGTAACAACCTTATTACCCGCCAAGCGGCAAAAGTTTTAGGGCTAATTCGTAAAAACGGGGTGGATAATATGCTCAGCGCCGTGCAACCCCATTTTGTAAGCGATGCGCAAAAGTATTCACTGGGTCAACAGCGTCATATTGTTGCCTATATGGCAAGCCTAGCTGAATTTGAGCATCATGAATATCAGCTACCAGAGCAAAACGATGTGCCTGCGTTTGTCACACCAAACATTCCTGACTACCACGATGTAAAAGCGCAATTTACCAAACGCTTTAAAAAGCAGCGTAAAAAACCACAGCCTTTGCTGCAATTTTTAGACGAAAGCTACCCTGAGCTTGAAGCCGACGAGATGCTGTTTTTGTATCAAAAGTTGGTAAGCGATAACACCCTAGAAATTAGCCAAAGCGATAAAAAAGCTCGCGTTAACATTGCAGGCCAGCACTTTAATTTATATCCCTTTAATTCAGAGCCTCAGGCTGATAAAGCCGAGCACGAGTAATCACCATGACCCATATAAACTTAGATGAGCTTTCTCACTTACAAGCCATTAATAAAAAATTAGTCGCCGGTTACCACATTTGCGAACAAGACACCGTAATGTGGCAAGAGCTTGACCAACAAATAGACGCTTATACTGCCTTATTTACAGCACTAGGCCACGAGTTAAAACACGATAGCCGTGGTTTTTATTATTTTGCCAGCGATGAAAGCACCCCAAACATGGGTAAGATTTCACGCGCTGTAGCGCTCACTATTTACATTTTAATAGAGCATTTTGCCAATACAGGTAAAGACCCAATGCGTGCATTATTTGACGAGCCAAACGATTTAGAGCTAATGCAAACCTTGGTACAGCTTAATAAACATTTGTTCGATCAGCTTGAGATATTCTCGGGTTCTGACTTACGAAAAGATGTGTATTTACGCATGGTACGTTTAGGCCTTGCCCGCGAAGTAGAAGGTGGCTTTATGTTGCAAGCCCCTATTCACCGCTATATTGATGCCTTAATGGAAGTAAACGAAGAGACCTTTATTAGTGAGGACGAGCAATGAAAAATTTATACGGACTGAGTAAACTCGCCCTACTAAATACCGCAGGCTATGCAAAATGTGTGATCCCACTGGATAAAAGTAGCTCGATTTGTGCCCCTAACAACACAGGTAAAAGCTCAGTAATTAATGCACTGCAATTTCCGCTAATTAACGATTTACGCCTAACCGAGTGGGATGGCCACGATTTAGATGAAACCCGTAAGTTTTATTTTTCATCAGATCAATCGTACATTTTATTGCAAGCCGATTTGCCCCATGGCTCAGTCGTCATTGGCGTAGCCGGCTTAGGTAAAATTGCCGGTTATGCACACCAATACTTTTGCTATCAAGGTAAGCTTGATTTAGCCCAGTACACCCAAGGCAATACCATTATTAAGTTTACCAAGCTGTTTAACCACTTAAAGCAGCAAGGTTACAACCCAATAGAGCTTAAAGCACAAGAATTAAACGCCCTACTGACAGGCGGAGCAACGCAATTTGACGGTGAGATCAATTTAAAAATGATCCCCCTCAACAACGTTCAAGACTCTGCAATATACAAAGAAATATTTCGTCGTATTCTTAATTTACATAAATTAGGCGCAAACGACGTTAAGCGCTTTATGCTCCGTGTGTTTGAACGCCACATGTCAAATTCTAAGGTCGACTTTTACGAGGTTTGGCGCCGTTCGTTTGATAAAGTAAACCGCGCAAAGCGTGAATTAAAAGCGCTAGAATCAATGCAAGAGCCCATAGCCGCTCTTGAATCTATGCTTGAAAACCAAACCGTGCTTAAAGGTAAACTGGCCGCTTATGCGCCAAAAATTGACCAAGCACTGATTGATTTTGATACGTACCAGGAAGAGCAACTAAGCGAGCTCAACATCGCCCTTGAAGACATTGAGCACGAAAAGCACGAGTTTGAACAAAAGCAAGGGCTATACGTACAACAATCGCGCGATATAGAGCGCAAGCAAACTCAAATTGAACAATGGTTTTTAGATTTCAACGCCCTTAAAAGTGAATTTGAGCTGGTTAATAAAGCCACTCTCAAAACCAACCTAACGCAGTTAAAAAGTGACTACGAGTCGTTGTCACATTCTATTACGAGTGCTCAAGGGCAAAGCCTGCACACCCTTGATTACCGTATTGGTGAAACACAAAAACAAATTAAAAGCTTAAAGTTACAACTTAAAAACTTAGAATTTAATTTATTCACCCGGATGCGTGAAGACTTATCACTGAAAGAAGTAGAAGAAATATCGCGGCTATTAAACCCCGATCTTCTCTCCTTTGCCACCACCAGCAATGGCGATATAACCATTGATGACGAAGATGCCTTTGGTGAATTTTTATCACAGCTGAGCGAAAATGTTAAAGGCGGTATACTCACCCTACCTGGTGCCAGTATTAAACTTAAAAAGCTCTCACCAGTACAAATGCAAAGCGGCGAAAATAAAGAGCAACTGAGCGCTCAGTTAACCGCGCTTGAGCAATCATTAAAAGAGTTTAAACAACAGCGCGAAGTGGCCGCCAATGTTGCTGATAAACAAAAAGAAAAAGACGCGCTATACGAGGAGCTTATGAGTGCAGAAAGCGCACTTAAACGCTTAGAGCAATTTGAAGTGATGCAACAATCGGTTGACGCCCAAGCAATGCTAAAAGAACAGCTTTTAGCCGAGCGCGAACAAGTTGACGATTACCTACAAGATATTCAAAAAAACAGTGGTTCAATTGCTGATAGACGCTCGTTAATCAAATCAAAACAAGCGCAAATTAATCGTCAAACAGAGCGCTTACGCCAAGTTAAAACTGAGCGTATTGACCACACTTTAGATTTATACAGTGGTAAAGTAACGCCTTACATGATTGATATAAAAATCGATTTTGATAATTTAAGCGATTTAATTCACCACTTTAATAAAGACTGCCAAGAGCTTCGTAATTTCGATATAAATGTACGTAATACCTATATGCATATTTACAATGCAGGTATTACCAAGTTCGATAACGAAAACGATGAGTTTAGTAAATATCAAAAGCTTATTAGCGCGTTTCATAACATTGATAACGAGCGCGATGCCGTTGAGCGCCAAGGTCGCGTTGCCCTCACTGAAGTGGCCGCTACAATTAAAGGCCTGCGCGAAGATTTAGACCGCTTACGCCGTGAAATGAATAGCTTTAATAAAGGCATTAGCCAGCACCGCATCTCAAACCTGCAAGCGTTTAAAATTAATATTATCCCGCGCAAAATGTTGGTAGATAGTATTGATACTATTATCAGTACCTCTAACCAATTTGAACAAGGCGATACCCTAGATTTACTCAGCCAAGAACCTTACAGCGAGAGCGCGGTAAACGAGGCAAAAGATCATTTAATTAAACTCGCCTCAGACAAAGCAGGCCTTACATTAACTGATTTATTTGATATTCGTTTTGAAGTGGTTAACCGTGCAGGTGAAACCGAGCACTTTGAAAAGATAGACTCGGCTGGCTCAAATGGTACACGTATCACCATTAAGCTATTATGTGGCATGTTGTTTATTCGTTATTTATTAAGCGATCAGGAACAAAACTTATACCGTATACCTATTTATATAGATGAAGCGGCTGATATCGACCCTCAAAATCAAAAGGCAATTATAGAAACTGCCCTGAGCTTTGGCTTTGTGCCAATATTTGCCTCGGTTAAACCGCAAATAAGTTGTGATTATATTGTGCCCATTCGTTCAGTAAAAAACGGCGCACAAAACTGGGTAGATGAAAAAGATTGGATTGAGGTTGAACATAAAGCTCCTCAGCTAGACTAAGAATTAATTGGCTATTCATCTTAGCCAGTTACACTTATTTTATAGATTTTAAATTACCCTCGCCCATGGTAGTTTAAACAAACGCACTTTATTGGAGCAAACGGAATGAAACACATATTTATTGTCGCAGCACTGGCATTACTAACCGCCTGTACACAAACGCCCGATTGGGATTACGATAAATCAGCAAACTTTAGTAACTACAAAACGTTTGCTTGGGTAGAAAACGCGAGTCTAACCAAAGACACGAATAACTACCAAATCAGTGGGCTGATGGAAAAACGCGTTCGCAATGCGGTAAACAACCAACTAAGCCAGCAATTAGGTATGCAATTGGTTGACGTAGCGCAAGCTGATGTACTTGTTAATTACCATGCAAGTGTAGATAAAGAGCTTGAAGTTGACAGCTTTAACGTAGGCTACGGTGCACGTTGGGGTTACTGGGGCACAGGCTTTAACCACGATGTAAGCGCACGCGAATATGAAGTAGGCACATTAGTTATCGATATTATTGATCGTGAGTCAAACCAATTAATTTGGCGTGGTGCTAAAGATGGTCGTTTAAAGAAAAAACAAACCCCATCACAACGTGAAGCCGCTATTAAGGAAACGGTTGCCAATATTTTAAGTAACTTTCCGCCTAAAGCGCAGCAATAAACTTTAATTAATATTTAAAAGCCCGCATGTTCGCGGGCTTTTTTATGGCTTAAAGGCTGTTTACCTATAAAGTAATAAGTTACACATTAACAAGGTGATAGCTCAATGCTATAGTAATCATGTTACAAGGATAAAGCTTTATCAATAAGACGTTTAGTAAACGTTGTGTTTAAAGTTGTGGGATAAATTAAAGGATTAAAATGAAAGAAACGTGCCCAAATTGTAGAAGTAATTTTGCAGCTAAAGATATAAAAAATATTAACAAAAATAGTATTTTTATTGAAAAACAATGCCCTTCTTGTCAAACATGGTTTTGTTTGAATAAAACACTCATGATTATAAAAATTATTGGCATTTTTTTATTATTAATAACCAGCCTATTAAATATCTTCAATATTAAGAGTGAATACAGTCTGGTTTTTTCAAGCATTGGCTTGGTAGGCATACTGGTAGCAATCATTATTACTTTTTTTGGCCAAAATGAAGCAATCAAAAAATAAGAAACCAAAAGTAAAATATGTAGATATCAGTAATACGAGAATGCTATTGAATCAAATCGCATTCTCTTTAGTCTTTTGGGCTTTGGGGTTATTACTTCTAATAATCGCAGGAAAATCTATATACGACGGTTATGTTCATACACCAACAGATTATCGAGTGGAGTCTGAGGTTTATTTTTTCTCGACCTCTCCATTTGCTTATCTTTTTAACCTTCTTTTTTACTTAGGAACTGGGATCTACTTTTTAGCTGTGCCCTACCTTTCTAGAGATATGTTCCCGCGAAAAAAGAAAAAGCCTAATAAATCTAAAAAAAAAGCATAAACGAGGTAACAGCTAATTTTAGCTTTATTAGTTACCAGTCTTTTTTATTCAAATACGCCCCAATGAAGTTGTTATTTATACTTGTGCAATAAATCAATTGGGATATGGCAATAATCATCAGGCTGATTGGTTAAACGGTCTTGATGCTCGGGATCGCTAGGGACATAATTAGTCAATGGCGCTACTTGTACCGCTATTTTTTCAGCATCATCACGTTGGCTAATATAATCTCTGGCGATGTTTAAATGATTACTGTCTTGGCTAAAAATGGCGGTGCGGTATTTTTCGCCTACATCGTTACCTTGTTTATTGATACTGTATGGGTCAATAATCTCAAAAAAATAGCCGATTAATTCATTTAAGGTCACTTCTTGAATATCAAAGGTTACTTTCACGCATTCGGCATAGCCATCGTATTCACCTTGTGTTGTGTTACTAGTGCCATTGGCACGCCCCGCCTCAGTAGTCACTACTCCAGGTAAATACTTCATAAATTCTTGCACGCCCCATAAGCAACCACCAGCAAAATAAAGTGTGTGCTGATTTAATGAATGACTCGATTGTTGTGTTTGCATAATAAAGTGACCAATGTAAATAATTTATGGGATGCAGAGTTACTATTTTGTAACGCTAGGTTTGATTATCAAATGCAGTTTTTTATCATTAATGTACAATAGCGCCCAAAATCACCCTAGCTTAGTGAGCTTACCTTATCATGTGATAAAAAATGATAGGTATTTAATTGTTAGCGCCATTGCATAAAATGAGAATAATGATATGAATCGTGCCCCGCACCTTATTATACCGGCTGTACTAGCCAGTATTTCAACTGTTGCTTATGCAGATCAGAGTAAAGAAACAGCAACCATAGAACAAATAACAATTGAAGCGCCACCCACCGCCAATACATTACCTGTTGGTACATTTGATTCGCCTATTTCAAATTTAGAGTACGACCCGCGTGTTGACTTGCAATCACGCAATATGGCTGAAGCACAAGCTGATGTAACGATACGCGGTAGTATTTTTGAAAATACCGGCTTTAGAGTCGGCAGTGCAACTCTACTAGACCCGCAGTCTGGTCACTACTTTGCAGAAATTCCTATTGCACCACAAATGCTAACGGGTGCCAGCGTATTAACCGGAGCCGATAATGCACTTTATGGCATGAATAGCTCGGTAGGTACTGTGTCGTTTGCTTGGAAACCAATAACAACTGGTGGCAGTGTCTCTTTGGGCGCTGGCTCAAATGACTTTAACCTACAAACAATTCATGCAGGTGTGAGTACTCCAATTGAAGCAAACGCTAATTGGCGTATTGGTTTTGAAGGTGAATATTCGCACTCACAAAGTGATGGTTCAATTGATTTTGGCGATCATGACTTTACCCGTACTTCTGGCAGAGTGCAGTTAACTGGGAGCGATTCACAAACTGATTTATTTTACGGCTTACAAGAAAAGTTTTTTGGTTGGCCAAACCTTTATACCCCCTTTGGTGTAAATGAAACCGAAGACTTAGAAACCCAATTATGGATGCTCAACCATAAGCAAGCCTATGCTACCAACAGTGAATTTGAAGTATCGGCTTATTACCGCAAGCATAACGACCATTATGTTTATTCAAGAGAGAACCCAAGCGCGTTCCAAGCATTTCATGAAACACAAGTAAAATCACTGGCTATTTCAGGTCGTCATGCGCAAACAAAGTCAGTTGCGGTTAATTACTCGGCGCAATATATAGAAGACAGTATTGACTCCACCACCCTTGAAAATAACTTTACTTCACGTAACTACTTTAAGCTTAGTGTATTACCTGAATACACAACAGCACTAGCAAGCAACCAGCAACTAACCGTGCGCTTAGGTGCTGCGTTTGATAACACCAGTCGTGATGATTCTGAGCTATCGTTAATTGGTGATGTTAGTTTCAATACCCAAGATAACGATGGCACTGAGCGTACATTATATTTATCGTATGCCGAGGCAAGCCAAGTAGCAGGCTACACCGCCATTGGTGGCAGTGAGTCAGGAGGTTTGTTTAGAAGTAACGCTAACCTTGAGCGTGAAACCACCAAAAGCTTAGAGCTGGGCTTATTGCTTGAGCAACAAAGCTGGCAGCTTAATTCCGCACTTTTTTATCGTAAAGATAACAACCTAACCGATTGGACATTTAACTTTGAGTCAAGCTCAGCGCGATTTGCACAGCCGGTTGATATTGACACCACAGGCCTTGAGTTTTTAGCCACAAAGCAATTTGATAACGCAGAAATTATTGCCAGCTATGCGTACTTACATAAAACAGAAACCTACGGCGCTGAAAATATTGATGCTAGCTTTTATGCCTTAAATTTTCCTGATCATCGTGTAACGCTCGGTGCAATTTGGAACCCGACGGATATGTTAGAGTTTCGAGTAGATAATGAGTGGCGTAAACAGCATAAAAATGCCCTTCGCCGTTCAGGTGACGAGGCACTATTTACTCAGCTGACGTTAAAAATAACTCCACCAGCTGTGCCTAACTTCTTTATTAGTCTTGCGGCTGATAACTTATGGGATGAGTCGTTTGAAGAAATTCCAGGTACGCCAGGTCGCGGCGAGCAATATACACTAAGTGCCACGTATAGCTGGTAACTTTATCGCTCAGCGAGGGCTTACTCCACGCTGAGCTTATCTTTTAAGTTAAAATAAGAAACAGACCAGTAGAAAGCTGAATTAGAAATTTCATTTCGCAGCCCTCCCTAAGTACTCTAAAAGCGCAGAATCCCCTCCTCTGTGTACATGCATAATTGAAATAGTATGAGCAAAGAGAAGTGAATGAGAAGTAAATGAGGTAACACTAGCGACAATGCTTAGTGGATACTTAATTGCACTCTCACAGTACTACTTTTAGAAACACAAAGTAAGTATCTACCTGAACTCTGGTTAAGAGATTTACTAACATATTGAATCAAAATGATATTTATTTTTTATTTTCTCAAGCTAGAGATTTTTAGTGAAA
>NZ_PNCV01000114.1:0-3477 GCF_005886925.1 Pseudoalteromonas sp. S3260 | reverse complement strand
CTGTAAATTTAACCTTGAAAGATCAACAGACCCTAAAGTAACAATAAACTACCTAATCCTAAAAAGGTTACAAAGCCGACAATATCAGTGACTGTGGTTAAAATAACTGAGCCTGATAATGCAGGGTCAATTTTCATTTTATCTAAAATAGAGGGGATCACTACGCCCGCCAACGATGCTGCCACTAAGTTAAGTAATATTGCCACAGTAATGGTTATACTGAGCATAATATCGTTAAACCATACAAAGGTTAGCAAACCAATCACTAATGCCCACACCAAGCCATTTACCGCCCCTACTCGCAACTCTTTTTTAAGTAATGCGTTTCGGTTTGAGTCAGTAACCTGACCAAGCGCAAGACCACGCACTATAACCGTTAAGGTTTGGCTACCGGCAATACCGCCCATTGAAGCAACAATCGGCATCAATACAGCTAAAGCAACCACTTGCTCTATGGTTGCGCCAAACAAACCGATAAACCACGAGGCTAAAAATGCCGTTGCTAAGTTGATACCTAACCAAATACCACGGTTTTTAGCGCTTTTACGAACACTGGCAAATAAGTCTTCGTCTTCTCGTAAACCACCGGCCTTTGCTGTGGCTTCGTCGGCTATTTCTTGACGTAATTCATAAGCTGATGCAATGGTTAAACGCCCTATTAATTTGTTATCGGCATTAACCACTGGCATGGCCATTTTCTCGCTATGAATGACCACTTCAGCGGCTTCATATAAATCATGGTCTGCGTGCAATGAGGTAAAGTCATGATTAGCTAAGGTCATTAAACTCTCGTTATCATGCGCTTTTATCAGGTCATTAACTGCCACTTCGCCTATTAAGCTGCCTTTGCGGCTCACTAAATAAATCACTTCGCTGTACTGCGGTAACCCTTTGTGGAGTAACTTTTTAGCGCCGCCGGCTGTGAGTTTGTCTGACACCTTTAAAAAATCAAACCCAATCCAGTGACCTAATTGCTCTGGTGTATATTGCTGAGCCAGTTCGTATTGTTTGGTTTGTGCTTCATCAAGCTGCTTTTTTGCATAATCAATAAAGCGCTGCGGGATCACTTCTTCTAATTCAAGCAGCTCTTCAACGTTAACTTCGTCTAATAATTTAAAACCGTCACTGTCATCTAGGGTTTGCAGTAACCATAAACAGCTATCTTCACTTAAATTAACGAAAATTTCGTGTTGCGTGTCTTCATCTAGTAAATGCCAAATTTCAAGGCGCTGCTCTTTAGGAATAGCTTCAAATAATAAGGATAAGTGTTCCGTTGATAAGGTTTGCTGAGCATCTATAAGTAATTTATTCTTGCGCTCTGTGGTATCACACTGCAATAAGTCGTTTATGAGTTGTGGTAACTGATCAACCGGATACTCTATCATTTCAAAACCCTAAAATAGTCTTTCACTATAAATTTACTGTAATAAGTAAGCACTTATTAATAAGAATAGCTAATAGTGTACATTAGAGACGAACAAAAATATTAAAAAATCGCTGTGTTGTTAAATATTTATGGTTGTAGCGTGCTATAAACTATCGCGCTTTAGCTAAAAATAAAGCCAAAAAAAGCCGTAACTAAACACGTTACGGCTTGCTAAAAAATTAATAACTCAGCGCTATTTATATTTTAAATTGCCCCACTAGGTCACCCAAGTTTTCACCTCGCCCTGCTAGGTGCTGACTTACTGAAGAAGTGGTTTTACTCGACTGTGTTAACTCATTAACTATTTCTTGAATAGCATACACGTTACGGTTAATTTCTTCTGTCACGCTACTTTGCTCTGTTGCCGCTGTGGCAATTTGTGTACTCATATCATTAATGGTGGTCACGGACGTAGTTACCGCACCTAAGCTTTCAGATATAGCCCGTGAAGACTCAACTGAGCGGTTACAGCTTTGTTGACTCGCATGCATTGCATCAACTGCTGCCGTCACTAAATTATGTAACTCGCCCAGCATTTCGTTAATTTCTAATGTGCTGTCTTGGGTTCTGCTCGCTAAACTTCTAACTTCATCAGCTACCACCGCAAACCCACGACCTTGCTCACCTGCGCGTGCCGCTTCAATTGCCGCATTTAATGCCAATAAGTTTGTTTGTTCAGCAATGCCACCAATTACACTCAATACGCTGTTAATTTTTTTAGATTGCTCACTTAACGAGTTAACCTGCTCTGCGGCTTGATTAATTTCGCCCATTAAGTTTGATACTTCGCTCAATGAAACATCCACACAATCTTGCGCGTTAGCCACTTCTTTTGTTGCCGCCTGCGTTGATACCGCAACTTGTGTGGTATTTTGAGCAACTTCATGTGAGGTTGCTGACATTTCGGTAATCGCCGTTGCCACTAAATCGGTTTCATGGTTATGCTTTAATAACTTGTCTTCTATGAGTAATGTTTGCGTATTAATATCTGAAGAGGCTGTTTTAACGTCACTTGTTACATCAACCACACCGGCAATAATACTGTGTAGCTTGCTCACAAATACATTGAAAGATCCACCTAACTGGCCAATTTCATCATGAGTATCTATTTCTAAGCGTCGGGTTAAATCCCCCTCCCCTTTAGCAATATCATCTAAGCTTTGCACCATACGTTTAATCGGTTTTAGCATATTGTTAGAAGCATACAACGCACCGGCTGCTGCCAAACCAAGAAGCAGAAGTGATATTAAAACCAAAGTGGTCATTTTTTTGCTTAAATGGCGCTCCATAGTTGCTTGATACTTTACCAGCTCAGCTTCAATATCATCCATATATGTGCCAGTTCCAATCATCCAATTAGTACCAGGGATCATGGCTGCATAGCCAATTTTTTCGACTAAGCCTGTGGTATTGGGTTTTTGAAAATGATAAATGAACGAGCCACCGCCCTTACGCGCTTGTTCAAGTAGGCCAACCACTATTTTTTTACCGTTTGGGTCGGTCATGCCTATTTTATTTTGACCTTCTATTGCATCACCCAGTAATGCATGAAAAACACTAATACCATCGGTATCATAAATAAAGTAGTAACCATCTTCGCCAAAGGTTAAATCTCGCAACGCATTTTTAGCGTCTTGTTCATTTCCTTGTGCTAATTGGTATTGCACTACTTTAGAGCCGATTTCTATTTCTGTTCTTAGCAAGGTTTGTTTATCAGCAATTAATTTAGTTTTGAACTCATTAAAGTTTTGCTGTTGATTCTGCTTCTCTAAATAATAAGAGCCCGCCATAAAACTGATTAGTAATACTATCAATGGTAAAACAGCCAACAGTAGCAACTTGTTTTTTAAGCTTAAATTACCCATTATTTCTCCAATTAACATTATAAGCCATTAAGCTTTTTATTTTTCAGCCGCTTAGCAGCTAAGTTTCCATTGTTTATATTACTTACAATAGCGCCACACTTGTATACAAATTAAGCACAAACAGAGTTAATTCGCAATTTAATATACTCGTATGCTAGTAAAGCACCACGGCAAGATCATTATAAA
>NZ_PNCV01000113.1:0-213 GCF_005886925.1 Pseudoalteromonas sp. S3260 | reverse complement strand
TCTCAAGCTCAACCGTCTAAACCCTCTTCTAATACGCAATCAACTGAAGAACGCCTTGCCGTCTTAGAGCGCGAGAATAAAGAGCTCAAGCGAACGAATGATATCCTGAGGCAAGCTGCCGCTTTTTTCGCCCAAGCGGAGCTCGACCGCAAACAGAAGTAATAGTGGATTTTATTGATGCTTGCAGAGAGCATTACGGTGTCGAGTCAATTT
>NZ_PNCV01000112.1:0-24872 GCF_005886925.1 Pseudoalteromonas sp. S3260 | reverse complement strand
AATTAAAAAGTTTTATGTCTTGCGACAGCTCAATGAATTCTGAATTTATTTAATATCTTTCGATATTGAATTGACTGTGCTGCAATTCTTTTCTTAAGAAAAACCTAAGTAAGTTATTGCTGTTGGTCACTCAGCTTCTCTTTCGAGAAATCACATTGAGACTCTAAATTTGTTCGCCTCGTTACTTGATCAATAAAGAACTAAATAGCTTGGCTGTTAGAACTCAATCTGTACGAGTGCCCACACAGATGATTGCTTTATATTGTTAAAGAACGTTGCGACATTGTCACTAGGGATGCGTATAATACATCCTTTATTTTTCGAGTCAACACTTAATTTTAAACTTTCTTGCGATTATTTAAACTTAAGTTTTACTTAACTCTCTGAGTAGCTCATGCCTCGCTATGCGTTGCGCTCTGCCGTCTCAGTGGGGTCGCATTATAGGGAGATCCGAAAACAGATCAACCTTTTTTTTAGATCTTTTTATCGTTTGCTCAAGTTTCAAACAAACGAGGCTAAAATAGTAAAGAAACGCCTTACTATCGGTTGTTTTTTACACTCTTATTAACTATTTGCTATAAATTTCATTGCTATGTTCAATTAAGACGTTAAGATAACAAGTTCACAATGTTAAATTAATGTTTATTTCCTGTTTATTGGTAGATCAAAAATGAAATTACCCGATCAAAAATCTTTTATCTTCGCAGTTATTCTTGCTGTTGTTGGTTTTGTTATCGTTAAGTTTGCGCTTGCAAGCCTAGCATTAGACCCTGCACTTCTATTCGGTGCCGGTTTATTAATTGGTGGACTTGTTATTGCTGCAATGTCATCAGTAAGTACAGAAGAAGCCGAAGTAAAAACAAAAACACTTTATGTTGGCAATCTTCCTTATCGCGCAAATGAAGGTGTAGTTCGTACTTTATTTGAAGAGCAAGGCAAAGTATTTAACGTTCGTTTGTTAAAAGATAAAAATACTGGCAAGCGTCGCGGTTTTGGCTTTGTGGAAATGGCACAAGCAGATGCTGATAATGCAATTGCTAAGCTAAACGATAGTGAGTTCCAACAACGTACTTTGAAAGTACGTGAAGCAAAACAAAAACAAGAAGATGATTCTAACTCTTATCGTTCAGAGTCGGATCAAACAGTGTAACTTGCTTAACCGCTAGTTTATCACTACATACATCAGCCGTTGCATAATAGTGCAGCGGCTTTTTTATGCCTGCTTGATTATCACTTAATTTGAGTAAAGAACTAACTCGCTTAGCAATGGCCGCACCAGAGTCTAATAACTGTACTTGCGTATTAAAGTAATCACTAATTGGTTTAGCTAAAATAGGAAAGTGAGTACAGCCTAATACCAGCACATCTATATCGTTATTAATATTTAATCGATCTAACTCAGTATGCAACTTATCAAGATCTAAGTTCTGGGTAAAAAAGAGAGTCTCTGCCAAAGTAACCAGTTCAACACTACTATATAAACTTGTGGTTATCGATGAGGCATGTTCTTTTATAAGTGCATTAGTATACGGGCTTGATACCGTTGCGGGAGTTGCCAATAAACCTATATGCTTTGATTGCGTTAATTGCGCTGCGGGTTTAATTGCAGGTACTACCCCAACAATAGGAATATCGGTAATTTGACGTACCGAACTTAACGCTGATGTTGAGGCGGTATTGCAGGCTATAACAATTAAGTCGACATTTAGTGACTCATCTTTAATAAATTGAATCAATCCACACAGGCGATGAATGATGGTTTGTTGCGACTGTGCGCCATATGGCAATAATGCATTATCCATAAAATAGCTGTATTGAGCATGAGGAATGCTTTGCTGAATATGCTCAAGCACGGTGGTTCCACCTATACCTGAATCAAATACCATGATGTGCGCTGACAAACTACCATTCCTACTCTTTACTAAGAACGGCAGTTTGCCATGTGGCTTTTGTAAAAGAAAGTAGTTTTACTCAGTGCCTAGCTTTGCAGTAGCGGCGTTTAATTTACCTAAGTTTTCAAACATGGTGTTAGTGTAATCAACCAGTTTATCTATTTCTTGTTGATCTTGATTTAGCCATTGAATGATACCTGATAGCTGACTTTCTAATCCTAGGGTTTGCGCTTTAGAGTAAGCCGATTTTAGATCATCATTAAAAGGGGCAACAGTTTCGGCAATGGCTTTTTCTGATGTTGGCTTAATTTGTTCATACTCTTTAATGGCAGCAACGGTTTTGCTTTGACGTAAGTCCATTGAGAATGCCACCAGCTGTTCATTCCCTAAACTGAGTTCTTGGGCTTGTTCAAATGCTTTGTCTAAATCACCACTGAAAAAGGTTTTACTTACATCTTGTAACTCTGCCATTAAATCATTTATGGCTTGCTGCTCGTCTTCATTAAGCTCACCGTTTACTGACATCGAGAAAGAGAGCTCACGGGATTCAGAAAATTGCGTACTAAATGATTGTGAATCATCTGTTTTTTGATAGCGACTAGATGATTGCGATTGGTAAGCATCTGCAAAGCTAATACTCACCTCATCACCTTCTGCTGTGGTAAATGTATAATCAGCACTATTGCTTAAACTTACATATTGCGCCTGACTAACAGTTACGCTTGCAGGTTGTGGGTTAAATAAGTTCTGCTCAAATTTATCGAGGCCACTAAAGATACCCTCTTTAGATTTATCAATACCCTCTTCAAGTTCTTGATTAAATACGCCCATGCCTTTTAATTCATCCACAGCCTCATCAACACCCGTCTGCACTCCTTTACGTGCCTGATTTAGCATATCTTGTAGTTTGTCGTTATCGGCACCATTGGCTTTGGCTTTTTTTACCGAGCTTGTAACAAAGTCTAAAACATTTTTTACGACTTCATTAAAATCAAACAGTGGTTTGTCTTTTTTGGTTTCAGCGACCGGCAAACCTAATTCTTTTGCCATTTTGTCACCTAATACGGCAGCAGCCAGTTCTTTTCCTCGTTGCTGATAACTGGTTGGTGGCGAGTCTATTTTAGGCTGTGGCATTGCTTGTTTAGTATTGTATTTATTAGCATTACTGTTTGGAACAAAACTAAAGTTACCTATTTTCATGAGAAGACTCCTATTTAGACTTACCCTTATATCGGCCAAGTAAGCCTATACTGTAGTAAAATGCTCAAAAAAAGCTCACTATATTTGATCAAAACTAGACAAATACGCTTCGCTCCCTACAATAGCGCCGATAAACAGATCTCAACGATAAGGTTATACCGTTAATGGCAGTTATAAATATAGATACCACGCAGTACGATGCACAATTAAATGAAAAAGAGCAGCGTATTACAGAGCAATTTCAACGTTTTGGTGTAAAACAGTTAGAAGTATTTAGCTCTGAGCCCATTAACTACCGCCAACGTGCAGAATTTAGAGTATGGCACGATGGTGACGATCTGTTTCATATTATGTTTGATCAACAAACAAAAGATAAAATACGTGTTGATATCTTTGACCCTGCAGCTCCTTTAGTAGGTGAAATTATGCAGGTGATGATTGATAATTTAAAAGACTGCGAAGTACTACGTCGTAAGCTATTTCAAATAGATTATTTATCAACCCTCAGTGGTGAAATTTTAGTGAGCTTGCTTTATCACAAGCCACTTGATGAACACTGGTTAACTGAGATCAATGCCTTAAAGGAAAAGCTAAGCAGCCAATACAAAATTGACTTTATTGGCCGTGCACGTAAGCAAAAAGAAAAATTGGGCGATGACTTTGTTACTGAGCGCTTAATGGTGAATGGCCAAGAGCTAATCTATCAGCAGGTAGAAAATAGCTTTACTCAGCCTAATGCGAAGGTAAATATTAAGATGTTGGAGTGGGCACAAGAGTTATGTAAACCACTAAACAATGATTTACTAGAGCTGTATTGTGGTAACGGAAACTTTTCAATTGCACTTGCGGGCTCATTTAATAAAGTGCTGGCAACAGAAATATCAAAATCGTCTGTGCATTCAGCGCAATATAATATTGCTCAAAACCAAGTAACTAACTTAGATATTATTCGCATGTCGAGCGAAGAGTTTACTCAGGCAATGAAAGGCGAGCGTACTTTCTCTCGCTTAGATGGCATTGACTTGAGTAGTTACAACTGCCAAACCATCTTAGTCGACCCGCCTAGAGCAGGCATGGACACGCTTACGTGTGACTTAGTGGCTAATTATGAAAATATTATTTATATCTCATGTAACCCAGACACATTAGAGCGTGACCTTGAACACTTAACGCAAACCCACGAGGTTAAGCGCTTTGCAATATTTGATCAGTTCCCTTATACACACCACATTGAATCTGGTGTGTTTTTACAACGTAAATAAAAAAAGCATTAAACAGCGCACGTTGTAAGAATAAAAAAGCTCCTTAAGGAGCTTTGTTATTTAACCAAACTACTTATTTATTTGCTAAGTAATTAATGAGTGCGCTTACATCTTCTGGCGATGAAATGCCTGACTCACCACCTAAGTTAAGCTTGTATTTACCATTAACGATAAACGTAGGAACGCCACGTAGTGCCCCTTTGCCTTTAAAGTAATCTTGGTCACGTTTCATTTTAGAGCTAAGTGTACGTACCGAGAAGCTTTCAAATAATTTATCAAACTTGTCGCCATCTACGCCTTGAGCTAAAAATACATCTTTTACATCTGCAAGCTCATTAAAACGAGCGCGCTTTGCATGGATATGATCAAACATCGCTGAAATAATTTTATCTTTTTGAGGTAGTACTTCAGCTGTAGCTAATGCTTGGCTGATCATGGTTTGATGTTCTGGGTCACGTACACCCACAAAATCTACATGGCTTTTCTTAAACTTTACGTTTTTATCTAGCTTAGGTTTGATCTCGGCCAGCAGTGGTTCCATGTTATTACATGCAGGACAGTAAAAAGAGAAAAACTCTTTTACTTCTGGTTTTCTGGTTGCACGATCAGAGACGACATCGTAATGCACGCCCTCTTCGTAAGTGGCAGCAAAACTGGTTGCAGCTAAAGGGAGTAATACAGCAAGTAACCCTGCTTTAACTAATTTGATCATTATTGTGGTGCTCCAAAAATTATAGTTTTAGTAAAAAGCTAATTAACTCATCAAGTTCTTGTTGGCTCTTGATTGTATTAATATTGATTTTATATTTGTCATTTACGATAAATGTAGGCACGCCAGTTAATGCACCAAGTTCAGAATATTTATTCTGCTTATCTTGCATGGCACGTTCAGCTGCTATGATAGGCAAACTGGCGATGTCGTTATCAAACGTCGTGTTATCAATAGCATTAAGCTCTAATAACTTTTTAACGTCTTTAATTTCAGTTAATGGCGCACGTTGTATATGAATGCTTTTAAAAATTTGCGCTGTTACCGCTTCAGCTTGACCGTGTTTCTTTGCGATTAAGTAAGCAAAGCTTAAATTACTTTGCGCTTGTGGTGAAACGCCTCCCAAAAAGTTGACATGATTTTTTACAAATTCAGCCCCTTCAGGTAAGTTTTCTGCAATCCCTTTGGCTACCGGCTCAAATTTAAAACAATGTGGGCAATAGAAAGAGAAAAACTCGGTTACATTCGGGGTTTTACTTTTTTCAACATCAATTACAGTGTATTGATTACCCGCTTCAAAGTTAGCAGCTAATGCTGCAAAAGGTAAACATAGGATCAGTAAACTTAGTTTTAATTTTTTAAGCATGAATATCTCGTTATACTTCTTTTTAAATAAAAATATTATGGCAATAATTTTAACGGGGCTTCTTGCAAAGCTGCAAACTGCTCTTTAAGCGCTAAAATTTGTTGCTCCCAGTATTTGTCATCTGCAAACCATGAAAAGTTCCGTACAAAAGCAGGATCACTCCAACGTTTTGCAACCCACCCCATGTAATGAATCATACGCATAGCGCGAAGCGGTTCGATCAGCTTAAGTTGTGAGTGATCAAAATCGCAAAACTCTTCATATGCATTCACTAAAGTGTCTAACTGTAACAGCTGTGTTTGTCGATCGCCACTGAGCATCATCCATAAATCTTGAATTGCAGGACCTTGACGGCTATCGTCTAAGTCAACAAACATTAATGCATCTCCTGCCCATAGGATATTACCAGCATGGCAGTCACCATGTAAGCGAATGCCTTCTACATTTTTATATTGCTGTTGAGTTTGAGCAATGACTAAATCTAAAATAGTGTAAAAAGAAGTCTCTAATCCCATAGGGACTAACTTACTTTTTTGTAAATGAACTTTAGCTGTATCTAAATATTCATCACAGGTAAAGGTCGGTCTTTGGGTAAAGGGTTTCGTTTTGGCTACTTGATGCATACGACCGATTAAACGCCCGAGCACATCGAGTTGATCTAAATTGTCCACCTCAAATAAACGCCCGCCTACACTTGGGAACAAAGTAAACAAATACCCTTGATGTTCAAACAAGCTTTGCCCATTGTGTTTTATTGGCGCCACCACCGGTACTTCAGCGGCGGCTAGTTCAAAAGCAAAGTCATGCTCTTCTTGAATTTGCGCTTTGCTCCAGCGCTCAGGGCGATAAAACTTAACGACATAACGCTCTGCACCCTCGGCCACAAATTGATACACCCGATTCTCGTAGCTATTTAGCGCTAACAACCCTGACTCAGCATAAATATCCACGCTTTCTATGGCATCCAAAATAAGATCTGGGGTTAAGTCAATAAAGCTAAATTTACTCATATATTTCTTATATAAAAAGAAAAGCGGGAATATCCCGCTTTTTTGTTAATAACAGTGCTCGTTTGCCTTTAATAAAGCGACTTATCGAGCCTTAAAAAAGTTGCTTGGCTGCGATACTTTATTATCGGGCTCGTTTATTGGCGACAACACAAAGTTAAACTCGGTCATTGGCGCTTTTAAATCATAAGGATCCATTACCAGTGATAGCGGTACATTATGCGATTCACCAGCGTTTACTGTAAAGGTAGTATCACCTAAGTATTTATAATTATCTAACCCTGTTACATCAATAGAGAATGTTTGCTCGTATTGTGCTTTGTTAATTACTTTTAAGGTGTAGGTGTTTTCAACTAAACCATTAAAATCGACACGATACAACTGATTGCGGTCGCGAATAATATCAAAGTCCATGGTTTTACGCATGGCGATATTAGCAACCAGCGCACCGGTAAGTAAGATTAAAATAACACTGTAACCAATCAGCTTTGGACGCAGCGGATGGGTTTTATTCTCCGGTGTTTCTAAATTACGCTCGGTGGTGTAAGAGATAAGGCCTCGAGGGTAATTCATTTTATCCATTACGCCGTCACAGGCATCAATACAAGCGCCACAGTTTATGCACTCATATTGCAAACCATTACGAATATCAATCCCGGTTGGGCAAACCTGCACACACAAGTTACAGTCAATACAGTCACCTAAACCTAACTCTTTAGGGTCTTGTTTACGAGAACGTGGCCCTCGGTTTTCACCACGAGTTTCATCATAGCTTACAGTAAAGGTGTCTTTATCAAACATTGCTGACTGAAAACGTGAATACGGGCATATATGTAAACACATAATTTCTCGCATCCACCCAGCGTTACCATAAGTACAAATAGTAAATACAATGATACTAACTAAGGCATAACCGCCTACATTAAAGGTAACAAATTCAGGCAGTAGTTCGCGAATAGGCGTGAAGTAACCAACAAACGTTAACGCAGTATATAAAGAAAATAATACCCAACTAGTGTGCTTAGCCGTTTTACGCCAGAACTTGTCAAAATCCATCGGCCGTTGATCTAACTTTTTACGTTGGTTAGCGCTGCCCTCAAACTTTTCTTCAAACCAAATAAAAATGAAGGTCCATACTGTTTGCGGACATGTATAGCCACACCATACTCGACCATAAAAAGTGGTAACCAGAAATAAGGCAAACGCTGCTAGCATAAATATAAATGCAAGAATGGTGAAATCTTGTGGCCATAGGGTTAAGCCAAAAATATTAAATTTTTGCTCCATTAGCTCAAATAAAACAGCTTGTTGACCGTTAAAGTTGATCCATGGCAATAACATAAACGCCAGCATGCCTAAAAAGCCAATACGTTGTCTTAGTAATTGATGGAGTCCTGAAACAGCACGCACATAAATACGGTTGCGTGGGTTAAATCTATCTTCTTGACGGCTCAGATCGGTTTTTTGGATCTTAACCTCTGTTGGTATGTTTTTTACTTTAATTTGCTTATCCATTGAAGTTCCTCAACGCCGCTAGGAAATAAAAATTCAGCAATCTTTTTGTACTTTTCGCCTAAGTGTAGCAACTTACATGCTAAACATAATACGCTTTAGGTCGCACTTGTATACTTTCAGATATTTCAGAAGTATCTAATTACTCCCCTTATTATACGCATATTGGCTAAAATTACTGACTAGATTGCTAATAATTTATTCAACTTGTGACTTGCTTTTAAGGTGTATTTTATTACACTTGCCGGCTACTAACGTGTTGTTTGGATCAAGGTTTGTGTATTTATGAAGAAATTTTTTATACTAGTGGTTGTGATCCTAGCATTTTTTACCATTGATCACCCCTTGGTAAAAGAGCCTCGTGAGCGCTTACTCGGTGATGGTATAGGCTTGTTAAGCAGCACAACTAAAGTCGATCGTTTTCCTGTCGCAACCATGACAAGAAACAAAATCAATAAACAGTTAGCACTTTCAAGATCCGAAGAAGACTATATTGATAAAACCTTTACCAATGATGAATCAGTAAAGTTGTTTGAACTACGCTATTGTCGTCAAGGCGATCTAAACCTCTACTTTTATTCAGAACGTTTAACAACGGTATGTCGCATTATCAAAGAGTCATTAGCGCAAGCGAGAGTGAAATAATGGATTTTTCTGGATTAAATAAAAAAGCAAGTAACTCATTTCACAAGCACCGCACTATGCTTAAGCAGTTGGCACAAGGTAAAACACTTAAATGTGAGCATTGCCAAGGTGTATTAACGTTAAATTTAGCCACCAGCGAACCTGGTAAGGGAGTAATACAGTGCAAACAAGGTTGCACTGATATCGAATTAGAGATTGGCGCTTAAGGCTGTACCTACCTATTCATCCCACCCTTCATCGGTATACAAACCACTATTAAGCGCGACAATTTCTATAAGTTCAGCAAAACCTAACGCAAAGTCGCCCATTAATTCATACTGCTGCGCACACAAATGTAATTCATCGATATTATTTTGCTGTGCAATCTGTGCAATCGTTGGTTTATCTAATGCAAAAAAGCTAAGAGTCGCCTGTGCACTTTCAAGCGCTTGCTTGTATTGAATATCTAGTTGCTCACTCTGGAGTAACTTATGAGTATACGTTTGGCTTGCAGTTAAAAAACCTGCAGACCACTGCTGACAAAACTCAAGGTCAAACTCAGCGGGTAACTTATAACCAAGTTCAAATACTTGTTCACTTACTTGATGATGTAATGCCATAAACAAAAACAACATGTCTTCATCAAGGCCATTCGCGGTATTAGGTAGAATTTGCTCTAACCATTGATGTACTTCTAATGGCTCAGGTGAACAAATAGTGCCAAATAAATAACCTTGGCTTTGAATAAAGCTCATAGCGCCGGGCCGGGTAGTTAAAAACTCGCTGAGCAGTTTGGCGTGCTGCTCAGTAAACTGAGGTATTTGCATTAAAACTCTTTTTTATAAAATATTAAAATTTAAGTGGATACCGACCTTGGTTATCTGGTCTACCTAAAAACTTCACCGCGTCATGGACTTCTTTTGGTAAAGTGAGATCAGGTTTAACATATCCCGCTACTTTAAAATCAAAATTGGCTTTTAGTGTAGCATCAGCCTCTAACCCTAATCTATTATTTGGCTCGATAAGTATGGCTACATCGCCCGACTTACAACTTAACTTACCGCTTAAATCGCCTATATTAAACCAGCCAGTTAGCCCTTGCACATCAATATCAGGGCTGGCTATTTCACCTTGTAATGATTGACAATAAGGAGCGCCTGAAACGTATTCATCGAGCTCTAAAATAACGCGTCCTTTAGCAGTAACCGGTAACGGTAAATCAATGCGCTGCATAGCGCGCTCAACCGTTGAACGCACTACAGTATCAGTTATTCTAAGTTCATCATTTGTGAGAGAATAACTAATATCTGCATACCCAGAAATGTCATCACGTTCGCGAGGATTACCAAAACGTAAGTTAGTATTTACTTGAGCTTTAAAGATTGACCAGCCTGATATATCCCAACGTACATTATTCAACTGTTCACCTTGAAAGCGAAGCTGCATTATTTGACCTTGCCATAGTGTACCAAAAGTTTGCCCTACCTCTAACTGCGCAGGTAAGTAAGGTTTAGCAAAATTTAAAGCCACTGCAGCGGGCAATTTAATAACGCTAAAAACAAGAAAGCTAATTACAAAAACGATGGATAAAATTATTATTTTTTTCATTAACTACTTCTCTAATACTAAACGGCTAACGCGTACATAACCGGATTTATCATCTTGGCTTAAATCTAAATTTTCTACGCTTAAACCATGCTGATTAACCAGCTCGTCAATCCATTGGATTAATTGATTAAACTCAACTGAGTCGAGTGTTAAACGAAGTGAATTATCATTTGGCTGCATTTTACTAATATTAATGCTGTAACGACCGCGCGTATTATTCACTATTTGGCTGAGGTTTTTATTGCTCACCGCTTGCGCTTTACCTGCTGCTTTAAGTTTAACGATACTGTCGTCTACCCATGCTAGCAATTCTTGTTGTTTTATTTGTGATTGTTGCGCATTTTCTATTGCCGTATTTAAGGGTCTAAATATACCCATTACCAAAACAAAAATAATAAATACACCACCCGCAACCATTATTAACTGCTGCTCTTGTTCTTTTAATGAACCCCAATATTTCATGAACTGCTGTTTCATTGTGCACCTCGCAGTCTAATTTCGCCGACGATATAATCACCATCATTATTTAACGACCCCTGCTCAACAGTCACACCTTGCTGCTCAAGAATGGCTTTAACCTTACCAAAGGTTTGAAAGTCTTTTGCACGAGCACGAATACGTAATTCATTACGGCGCTTATCAAAACGTAAGGTTTGCGGTGTAAATTCGCTCACTTGTGAAAATACACTCACCAGCTTGCTGGTTAAATCTAAAAAGCCAGCATCGCTCGTACCTTGTACTTTATCCAGTGCCCCCTGTATTTGATTTTTAATTAAGTGAGGGCGCACCCGCGTGCCTGGAAAGGCTTTTTGAAATCGCTCTACTACTTGTAATTTAGCTACCTCAAGCTGCGAATTAAGCTGATGTAATTCAACCGCTTTAATAGCCACACTCGATAGCAAAGCAATAACACTAATTATGGTGGCACTTTTCCAGTAACCCCACCATAAAGCCGTTTTCTTCTTAATCGTGTAAGGCCCTTGACGCAAATTAAATTTAAGCTGATCTAACTGCTTAGCAAATAATGCTAACGGCAGCTCATAGTCACTGGTTTGCGGATGCAAGGTAAGCGTTTCGGGAAATTGCTCTGCAGGGCTGTAATGTTTTATATCAGGGTTACCTAAAGCCGTTAGATATTCCTTTAACCAGCTGCTTTCAACCGCACCGATATGCCAGTCACCTTTTTTAAATAGCCATTGCTTGTTGAGCTCAATTGCCGCTACACAAGGCTCTTCTGCACTGGGCAATAACAAGCCATCCGGCACTATTTTATGAGCAGTGAGCTGGTGCTGCTCAAACACCTCTAACCAGTGCTCAAACCAATCGCGATTCATTAGCGCAACCCTAATTGCATGCTGCGCTTCAACCATTGTCGGCTCCCCTAGCGCTATATAAATATCGTCTATATCACAGGCAATATCCTCTTCGAGCATATAAGGCAGTGCTTGCTCTAGCTTACGGTTCCATTTAGTTGGCAGTATCACCGTTTTTAATTGCACTTGGTCGCATGGTAAAAGTACCACGAGCTCTCGGGTTGATGCTTTTTCAGTTAACTCACTTAACTGGCTGGCATTTTGTAACTCGCCACTGGCTATTATTTCTTGTTCTTGTGGTGAGTATATTAACCAGTTAAGTAAGTCTTGTTCGGTTTGACCCGTGCGGATCAACAGTATCTCTGTCACTGTACGCCTCCAAATTTTCGCGCCAGTATCGTTACCTCGCCATTGCTGGCATACAGTAATGTGGTCATCGAAAAACGCAAATCAACAAATTTTGCCTGCGTTTGTAATTTAAAATATTCACTTTTCACACTAAAAAGTTTTTCTACTGCTTTGATGTTTTTACCACCTTGTTGTAATACAGATTCAAAAAACTCTTCAATATTATCAAAACCATTTTCAGGACGCGCTGCAATTACCGCTTGAGCGCCTGAAACACTAAGTTCATCTATTAAGCCACTGAGTAATAATGCTTGCTCTTCAGTGATTGTATTAACATTGATTGAAAGTAATGTGCTACCTGGGATCACACAGACAAAAGGCAGCACTTTTTCCATAACCAAAGGATTAAACCCTTTAATTAAACGCAGTTCAGACACCGATGCAAATAAGCTATTAGCCGTCATATATGGAAACTGACGAGATAAATACTCCCCCTCTTCGGCACCAGAGCGATAGGTTATACTGTTCTCATCAAGCCAATCAAACACACTGTCGGCCATCCCTTCTTCTGATTCATCACTGGGTAAATCATCTATATTTTCTAAAATAGCAAACAACGCTTTATGTGCTGGGTTAGTTTTATTACCGCTATTTGGGTCTGGCTCAACCCCAAGCGCGTTTAAATTTAAACACGCTTGTAAATCAGTCAACTGGCCGCTTAAAGTGCCGTTCTCAACAGGGTACTTAACATCACCTTGCTTTGCCCACGGCTGCGCTAATGTGGTTTTTCCTGGATCGTCTTTTTTACTTTGAATTAAACCTTTAATTGCTAGCTCTTCAGCACCATAGGCATACCATTTCGCTTGTTGCTGACTTTGTAAATTGGTACTTCTTTGTACTTGCACCATTAAATTAGCACTCATTTCAACGGCTAAAATAGCTGCAAGCGCGACAATAAATAACACAATAACCAAAGCCGCGCCGCGCGAAGATTGTTGGTTCATCAAGGCGTACCTCGGCCATTAGGTTGCGACGGGTTAGTCCCCTCAGTTACTGGTTTAGGTAGCTCTTTACCGAGTCCTGGCACTAAAAACACACGCCTAATTGGTTCTGCGTCCATTTGCTTTATAGTTACCGCAACGGCTTTAGGTAATGCCTTAATTTGCCAGTCTTCTTGCCACTTACCGCTACCATCTAAAAACTCAAATTTAAGCTCTTCGACTGCGGCTAAAATAACTTGGCTACGAGGCTCCATATTATCGAGTTGATCGACATAAATGCGATATACGCGTTCTAACTTGTCATCAATGACGCGATAACCAACAGCTTGTAACTCTGAGCGAGGAAGTAAGTTAATGGGATTCATCCAACCATCACGTACAAAGGCAATACCATCAAGCTGGCTTTCTAAAATGTAGCGTCCAGCAAGTAAGTATCCCTCTTGAAAATCCCCAGCTTCATTACGTACTTGGCGTTTAGTCATTTGGCTAAAGTCTTGATCCATCAATCTAAATGCAGTTTGTAAGCCATTTAGTTCAGCAATTTTTTCATCTGATGCTTGTTTAGCTCGCGTTGTGGTATCAAGTATTTGGTGGGTGGCCATAATCACAAACGCCAACACACCTAGTGCCACCATCACTTCTAATAATGTAAAACCGCGCTGCTTCACTTAAAGCTTACCTTTATTTAAGTAAGTGCTTAACTCATAAATTGAATTTTCGTACTTATCATCCGTAAACACATTAATAGTGACTTTTACAAAGCTCTTGTCGGCAGTGGGCACAACATCTTGGCGCCAAAACCATTCAATACCCGCCATCATCTCACTGCCGCGGGTACCATTTTTACCTTGCCATTTTTCGCCTTTCGTTCGTTGTTCTACCAATACATTCTCAGCGACCCATGAGCCATACGTTTGTTCTTCAATATTTGATAAGTGATGAATATGCTCACCGGTTGCTTGCATTGCCGCAATACCCGCCATGGCACAAATACTCAGTGCAACTAAGACTTCTAATAATGTAAACCCGTGGTATTTTTTCATTATTGGGGCTCTCGACGAAAATCGACTGGGGCTGCAAATTTACCTTCAATAAAGTACACCGGCTCTGACTGATCTTTTAATTCAAGCATGAGCTGAAACGCACTTACATCGGCAGAGGATAAAATAAGCACTTGCGGTACTTTTAACTTTTTAAGCTCTAATAAACTGTCTTCATTGTTACCACTCATTAGCTCACGCCAATTTGACTGCTCTAGTAAGTTATCTTGTGCCCAAGGTAGGTCTTCAAGATTAAGTGTTAATTTAAATTGGGGTTCGATCTCAATTGGCTTAAATAAAGCTTCACGATCAAAGCTAATCCATTTTTCGCCATCAAAAACTAAAAATTCAAGTGTATTTTGCTCAACTAAAAGGCCTAATTCTATTTGATTAAGCACCGCAAATTCCGATGCGGCATTAATGGTGGTATGCAGCCTATTTGCTTGCTTGTCTAACGCTTCTTCAGCGCCGCCATCTAAGCTGTATACCACCATTTTGGTGGCAAAGGCGATGATCACCAATACCACTAAAATTTCTATTAAACTAAAACCATAATGCTTTGCACTCAGGTGCTTAGGGCTTACCTGCATGGCAAGCCCCAATGTATTATGTTTAAGTGCATGGTAAAGTTATTGGTCATTACTGCTTATCTTCATCCCAATTACCAATGTCATCTTCGGTGGCTGGTTCGCCATCTGGACCCATCGAAAAGATATCAAATTTACCTATTTCTCCAGGGCTGATTAATTGGTAATTATTACCCCATGGATCTTCTGGTAACTTGCTAATAAAGCCACCATCAGGAAAACGCTTAGGAATGGGCTCAATACTGGTTTTAGTAACTAATGCCTCTAAACCTTGCTCTGTACTTGGGTAGCTTTTATTTTTAAGCTTGTACAAACTCATAGCATCTTCTAACTGCTGAATATCTAAATGCGCTTTATCAATAGCCGCTTCTTCTTGCTGGCCCATAATATTAGGTGCCACAATCGACATGATCATACCGATGATAACCAGTACCACCATGACTTCTAATAAAGAAAAACCTGATTGTTTATTCACGTTATTACCTCGTTATTCTAAAAACACTAAGCAAAAATGATTTGTTTAAATCATTAATATAAAAAATACTTAAAGACCTACGGCCTTGTTCATTGCCATAATTGGCTGCAAAATTGCCATTACTATGAACAGCACAATCACTGCCATAGACGCAATCATTGCCGGTTCCAATAATTTTAATGACACATTAACCATACTTTCAAACTCGCGATCTTGATTATTAGCGGCTCGCTCTAACATTTGCTCAAGTTCACCAGACTTTTCACCACTGGCTATCATATGCAGCATCATTGGTGGAAACAACTTAGTTTGCTGCAGTGAAGCACGTAGGCTTGCCCCTTCACTTACTCTTTCTGCGGCATCAGCCACAGCTTGTTTGATTTTTTCGTTAACTAATACCCCACCAGAAATACGCATTCCTTCTAGTAGCGGTACTGAACTTGACGATAAAATACTTAAAGTACGAGCAAAGCGCGCTGTGTTAATCCCTCTAGCAACTTTACCTATGCCTGGCATATGTAATACTTTTGCATCCCACCAAAACCGTACCTTAGGTTTTTTAAGCGCATACTTGATTCCAACCGCGGTAGCGGTGATCACCAGTAAACTTATAAACCAGTAATTTTGCACAAAATGACTACCCGCCATAACCCACTCGGTAGTCCAAGGTAAAACTTGTTTGGTTTTTTCGAACGTTTTTAATATTTTAGGTACTACGGTACCTAATAACACCGAAACAATACCAATAGCAAACACCACCAAAATAATCGGATACACCATAGCCTGCGTAATTTGACTGCGCATATGTTGGCGCTGCTCGGTATAATCAGCTAGCCTGTTGAGCACTTGATCTAAGTGACCTGACTTTTCACCTGCCGCCACCATAGCGCGGTATAAATCGTCAAATACATGCGGAAACTCACTCATCCCATCAGCCAGGGTATAACCTTCCACTACTTTAGAGCGCACCGACATTAACATACGTTTTAAGCGTGGTTTTTCACACTGCTCAGCAACCGCCATTACCGCCCCTTCTACAGGAAGGGCAGACTGAATTAAGGTTGCAAGCTGACGAGTGATCAAAGCGAGATCGGCAGTTGATATGGTTGGTTTAAATAAAGAACCGAGTAAAGGTACTTTTTGACCTTTAACTTGTTTGTCATCTTGCGCAGCAGGCACCACCTCAAGTGGTGTAAGCTTTTGATCGCGCAGAAGCTGACGAACTTGCTTAGCTGTATCGGCTTCTAAAATACCTTTTTTTTCTTTTCCCCGGCCATCTAATGCGCGGTATTCAAACGCTGCCATAGTTAGCCTTCCTCACGCGTTACGCGCAGCACTTCTTCAAGCGTTGTTTTACCTGCAAGCACACGGCTGCAGCCATCTTGACGAATGCTTGGGCTGTGCTTACGAATGTATTTCTCTACGCTTTGCTCACCTTTACCGCTGTGGATCATTTCACGAATAGTTTCGTCGACGACTAATAACTCGTGAATACCAGTACGACCTCGGTAGCCATTAAAGTTACACTCTTCACATCCTACCGCGCGGTAAATCGTCGGAGCATTGTCAAACGGTACGCCGAGTAATTCACATTCACGCTCATCTGCAACGTGACCTTCTTTACAGCTATTACATAAAGTACGTACCAAGCGCTGGGATAATACCCCTAGTAATGAAGACGATAATAAAAACGGCTCAACGCCCATATCTTCCATACGAGTGATTGCGCCTGAGGCGGTATTAGTATGTAACGTAGACATAACTAAGTGGCCAGTAAGTGATGCTTGTACACCAATTTGGGCTGTTTCTAAATCTCGTATTTCACCGACCATAACTACATCAGGATCTTGACGTAAAATAGCGCGCAGACCACGGGCAAAAGTCATATCAACCTTGGTATTAACCTGTGTTTGGCCAATGCCAGGAATTTCGTACTCGATTGGATCTTCAACCGTTAAAATATTGCGATCCCGCGAGTTAATTTGGCTCATACCTGCATATAGCGTGGTACTTTTACCAGAGCCTGTAGGGCCTGTTACTAAAATTATACCGTGAGGCTTGCTAATTAAGTCGGCAAACAGCTCTCGGTTTCGAGCTGTCATACCTAAGTCTTCTAGGTTTAAACGTGCATTGTTTTTATCAAGCAAACGCAGTACCACTCGCTCACCAAAGCTCGATGGCATAGTCGACACACGCACATCTACAGCGCGCCCAGCGATACGTAAACTAATGCGACCATCCTGCGGTATGCGTTTTTCTGCAATATCGAGTTTGGCCATTACTTTAATACGCGATACCAACAAAGAGGCTAGTTTACGATTAGGCTTTAGAACTTCTTTAAGTACCCCATCCACCCGAAAACGAATAACCAGCTCTTGCTCAAACGTTTCAATGTGGATATCAGAGGCGCCTTCTTTAATTGCCTCACTGAGCATGGCATTAATCAGCTTTATAATTGGCGCATCGTCGTCACCGGCAAGCAAGTCTTCTGTTTGAGGGAGCTCATCAGCTAGTGAGAATAAATCAACCTCATTACCAATATCTTCCATCATTTGCTGAGTTTCTGAGCTATCACGTTGATACGATGCTTCTAGTAATAGCTCAAACTTATCATCTTCTAGTTGCTCAAGTGTAAAGCCATGTCCTGCAATACGACGCACTTCTAATAATACATCAACATCAAGCTCGCCACGGTAGTAAACAACTCGGTTATCCTTATGTTTACTAAGTAACGCACCCACTCGTCTGGCATATGAAAACGGCAAACGTTTTGCAGGCAGTTCAATTAAGTCATCTTGAGCAAGCTGTTCATCATTACTGTGAGTAATTGGATGAACAACATCTTGATTAATATCTTCTATCGCATTAGTCATCATTACGCTCTTGTGCATTTTGTTTGCGTAAATGCTCTTCATACGTTGGTGGTAACAACAATTCGTCATTCCACTCAGGTAAAATAGGTGTGTCTGACATTGGCATTAAATTAATACCATCTTCACGTTTTTTAAATTGTTCACCGCGAATAAAGTTATATTTATTAAAGCTAAGTTTATTCATACTAACGCCATCGCGAATAATGGTCGGTCTTATAAATACAATAAGATTACGCTTACGCTTTGTTGTATTAGTTGACTTAAATAAGTGCCCTAAAATAGGGATGTCGCCTAGTAATGGCACTTTTGACACGCTTTCTTGTACATCTTCATCTATCAAGCCGCCTAATACCACCATGCCGCCATCATCTGCCATTACGGTTGTTTTAATTGCGCGCTTATTGACTGAAATATCAACTGCCGTTGCACCACTTACACTAGAAACTTCTTGCTCAATGGTTAATTGCACTGCAGAACCATCGTTAATTTGTGGTGTCACTTTAAGTTTTATACCCACTTCTTGACGCTCAACCGTTTGAAATGGATTTTCATTGTTACTACCGGTTTGTGAACCGGTAATAATAGGCACTTCTTGACCAACTAAAATAGACGCCTCTTCGTTATCCATAGTGGTAATAGATGGAGTCGCTAGAATATTAGAATTAGTATCGGTTGAAACCGCTTGAACAATTGCGCCCCAGTCATTTTTAATTACCCCCATAGCTAACCCATTAATACCACCAAGTAATGACGCAAGCGGGCCGTAGTCGCCTTCTTTTGTCTCTTCGTAAGGTGTTGCATTTCCTGATTCGCTACCAGTGACCACTTTTGTCACCGTTTTATCACGGGCTTGCTCAGCCGCTACGGCTAAAGAGCCAACAGGTACTGTTGTACCGTTGTTAAATTGCAGCATGCCGCCTTCTTCTGAAATCCATTGCAGGCCAAAGTTAACGCCATCGCCTTCCATTACTTCAATAATAATGGCTTCCACTAGTACTTGTGCGCGGCGAATATCTAAGCGCGCAATAACAGATTCTAGTGAACGCATCGTATCTGGCTGAGCGGTAATAACTAATGAATTAGAATCTGGATGAGCTTCAATGCTAGTGTCGTTCTTATTGCTACTGCGAGTTTTGGTTGCCCCACCTTTTGAATCCTCTGCCAGCGATTTGCTCACACCTTGGAGTACTTTTACTAAATCTTCGGCCTTTGCGTAATTGAGGTAAAACACTTTGGTATTACCTTGGCTTTCCAGTTCACCATCTAAACGTTTAATGAGCTCAATGGCACGTGTGCGTGCTTGGCCTTCACCACTGACAATCACACTATTAGTACGACCATCAGCTACGACTTTAGGAATTAAAAACTCAGGTACGCTACCCTTGCCACTATCTTTATAAATATTCTCTACTACAGAGACAACATCATCAGCTGTTGCGAACTTGAGCTTAACGATATCGACTCGCTTATCACCCGCTTGATCAACAGAGCGAATAATTTCTACTAAGCGGTTAACCGAGGCTGCATGACCAGTTAGCATCATGACGTTGGCCGCATTAAAGTTAGCAACGTGACCACCGTCTTTTTGGTCGCTAAATTGGCGAACTAAAGGACCTAATTCTTGTACGCTTACATTTTTAACTCGCACAACCCGTGTAATCATCATATCGCCAAGCGCTTGGCTATCAGCAGTAATTAATGGCACGTTTGATTTTTTAGCATCTGAGCTTTTTTCTATTTTGATTATGTTGTTATCCATTTCGACGGCTGAATAACCGTAAACTTCTAAAACATTTAAAAAGAACTGATAGTAAAGCGCCTCATCCATTAATTCATAACTACGTACATTTACTTTGCCACGCACGTTAGGATCAATAATGATGGTTTTATTAAGGTTTTTGCCAACAATATTAATAAACTCATTAATATCTGTGCCCTTAAAGTTAGCAGCATATTCAACAGCAGCAACCGACATAGAAAGACTTGCCGCTAAAAAAAGTGCTGCATACTTAGCTAACCCTTTTTTAATTTTTTTGAGGTGTAGCACCTGAACCATTATGTTAAAACTCCAAAGCTAAGTTATTGCAGACTAAATAGTACATCTATTTGCTCACCATCACGCTCTATTGTGATAGTTGCATCTGTACTGTTTCGCAGCTCATTCATTGCTGCCATTGCCTGTTTTAAATCTGTTAATTGATAACCGTTAATTGCCACGGCTAAATCGTTATTTTGTAATCCCATTTGTTTAAATAGTTCGGGCTCTTTACCAGGACTCAAACGATAACCTATAAGCTCCCCATCATTCATCGCTTGAGAAACACGTATATAATCAAATAGCTTGCCAGGTTCTTCTAAAAGCTCTTCGCGAGTTTCTATTAATGCTTCTTTCACCTCAAGGTTGGCAGTGGCATCAATTTGTTCATCGCTTTGTGCTGAAGGCGCTAAAGGCCCCATTTCAGACTCATCTCGCGCAGCGAGTACCGGCATAGACACTGTTTTGGTAAAGTCGAGCCCATCAAGCATTAAGGTTTCAAAGCGACCACTTACATCTAGAATCACACGATCTGGGAGTATTTGCGATACTTTTGCACGTGTACCTTGCACCACATCCTCTACTAAATAACTCGTCTGGCGACCTTGCGATTCAATAATAGCCATTCCCGCCTTATCATCATTACTAACAGCAACAATACCGGTTAAGTTAATACTAAGACGCGTTTCAGGGGCATTATTAATGACTTTAGTTTGCGAAGCAGTATTGGTGTTTTTTGTTACATTTACTTTACCAAATACAAATTGCTCAATGATCGAATCTATAGACTGGTTATTGCCACCCACAGCTTGGTTAGAATAGCTGATAGGGGCAAGAGGAGATGTTACTGGCTGCGGCCATAATAGCCACATCAGTTTTGATAATAAAAATGCAATATAAACAACAACTAAAACCATAACCATTGCGCTTAATTTCGCATGCGGTAAACGGTTTAATAACTGCTTAAATTGTTGAACGTGCTGTTCCATAGGTAGTGTTCTTATTTTAATTTATAACGAAATCACTCAGCCATAGTACCTTTTCATTTTTCATTCAACAAGCACGCTAATATTAAACTTTGTAAACAGATTAATTTATTTATCGTATCAGCTATCAAGCAATAGCTACATGCGGTAACGGTTTCGTGATAATTTACCTAGGCAGTTAATTTACTAGGGATGTTTTATGACAAAGAAAACTAAACTCAATGACAGCTCAGAAAACGCTGACGCACTTAAAGTGAGGTTGGACAAATGGTTATGGGCGGCTCGATTTTATAAAACGCGTGCAATAGCTCGAGAAATGGTACAAGGCGGCAAAGTACATTATAATGGGCAACGCAGTAAGGCTAGTAAAATTGTAGAAATTGGCGCAGTTATAAAGCTAGCCCAGGGCGTTGATGAAAAAACTGTCACAGTATTAAATATACTTGAAAAGCGCCAAAGCGCCCCCATTGCACAGACCTTGTATCAAGAATCTGATGCAAGTATTGCTAAGCGTGAAGAAAATACTATCGCACGCAAAAATAACAGCTTCTTCGCACCTCATCCGGTTAAAAAGCCTGATAAAAAGCAAAGACGCGAACTTTTAAAAATGAAATCAAGTTAGGTATAGCCGCTCATGCAACAAGATTTACTTCACCGCTATTTATTCGACAATCTCGATGTTCGTGGCGAACTCGTACAAATAGACAACGCTTACAATGAAATGATTGCTAAACACAATTACCCAGAGCCCGTTAAAGCATTACTAGGTGAGCTGCTTGTTGCAACCTGTTTATTAACAGCAACATTAAAGTTTGAAGGCGAAATTGCCGTTCAACTACAAGGTGATGGGCCGGTAAAATATGCCGTTATTAACGGTGACGACCAACAAAATATGCGCGGCATAGCACGACTTCAAAGTGAAGTGACAGGGTCAACAGTTAGAGAGCTTATAGGCCAAGGTTACATGGTTATCACTATTACTCCAACGCAAGGGGAGCGTTACCAAGGTATAGTGCCTTTAGAGCATGATACCTTAAGTGAATGTATAGAAAGCTACTTTGAGCAATCTGAGCAATTAAAAACGCGCCTTTGGTTTGCAACCGACACCACAGAGGGAAGCGCCAAAGCATGTGGGCTATTTTTACAAGTACTACCTGTTGATAAACAAAAGTCGATTGAAGATTTTGCTCACTTAGAAGCACTCAGCAATACCATTAAAGATGAAGAGCTATTAGAGCTCGATGCCAATACTATTTTAACGCGTCTTTATCATGAAGATAATCCACGCGTATTTGATCCTCAACCAATTCAATTTAAATGTGGCTGTAACCGTGAAAAAACGATGACGGCTTTAGTTAATGTTGGTCAACAAGCGCTTTTGGACGATGTTGAAAAAAATGGTGAGATTAGAATTAGCTGCCATTACTGTTTAAAAGATTATGTTTTTAACGAGCAAGATATAAAAAGTATATTTAACTAATCTACTTTTATAAAACACAGCACAAAATAGCCATAATTTTTTATGGCTTTTTTGTGCCTAAAAAATGACACCGGTATCACAAGCTGAGCATTTTTCATGACACCGGTATCATTGAAATTATTCATGTTTTTTCTTAATTTATATGTTTTTACGGCGTTTATAAGCTCGAATATCCTTAATCCATCTGTTACTATATTTGCAGCTTAAAGGTTACTAAGACCCAGAGCTATCCCGTTCAATCTCACACAATTTAGGTATAAACATGACTTCAAGCGCTACCCGTTTTGTCGATCTAACTGCAGCTGAACTTGTCGAGCACGCTATCAGCCGTGGCGAAGGGACTTTAGCCGCAAATGGTGCTTTTGTAGCTAACACTGGTCGTCGTACCGGTCGTTCTCCAAAAGATCGTTTTATTGTTCAAGAATCAAGTACTGAAAATGAAATCCAATGGGGTAATGTAAATCGCCCATTCGATGCAGATAAGTTTGACGCGTTATGGGCACGTGTAGAAGCACATGTGCAAAGCAATGACCACTTTATCTCTCACCTTGAAGTTGGCGCTGATCCAGAGCACTATCTTCCAGTGGTTGTAACAACAGAAACTGCTTGGCACCATATCTTCGCTAAAAACATGTTCATCCAACCACAATCATACAACAAAGCAGACTTCCCTCAGTGGCAAGTAATGAACGTACCTTCGTTTGTATGTGATCCAGAACGCGATGGTACCAATAGCGATGGCACAGTTATTATTAACTTTGCACAACGTAAGGTGTTACTTGCTGGCATGCGCTACGCGGGTGAAATGAAAAAATCGATGTTCTCTGTGCAAAACTTCCTACTACCAGCGAAAGGTGTATTACCAATGCACTGTTCTGCTAACGTAGGTGAAGCAGGCGATACCGCATTATTCTTTGGTTTATCTGGTACAGGTAAAACAACATTATCAGCAGATCCAACTCGCTTCTTAATCGGTGATGACGAGCACGGCTGGGCACCAGGTAGTGTATTTAATATCGAAGGTGGTTGTTACGCTAAATGTATCGACCTTTCTCAAAAGAACGAACCAGTTATCTGGGACGCTATTCGATTCGGTACAATTTTAGAGAATGTGGTACTTGATGAAAACCGTGTTCCTGATTTCAACGATACCAGCCTAACTCAAAATAGCCGTGCTGCTTACCCACTAGAGCACGTTGAAAAACGTAAAGTTGAAAACCGTGCAGATGAGCCTAAGGCTGTTGTTTTCCTAACGTGTGATGTGAGTGGTGTACTACCGCCGGTATCTGTACTAACCGAAGAAGCTGCAGCATTTCACTTCCTAAGTGGCTACACAGCAAAAGTAGGCTCTACAGAAATTGGGTCTACTAGTGATATTGAATCAACATTCTCAACCTGTTTTGGCGCACCTTTCTTCCCACGTCCTGCAGGTGTATACGCAGAGCTTCTAATGAAGCGTGTACGTGAATTCGGCGCTAAAGTTTACCTAGTTAACACTGGATGGACAGGTGGCCCTTACGGTATTGGTAAGCGTTTTGATATTCCAACAACACGAGCTGTTGTGGATGCAATCGTATCTGGAAAATTAGCCGATGTAGAAACCCAACACATTGACGTGCTAAACCTAGACGTACCAGTTGCAGTACCGGGCGTAGATAGCAAGCTTCTTAACCCAATCAATACCTGGGAAGACAAAGCTAAATACGCAGAGTATGCGGCTAAGCTAGCATCTGATTTCACAGAAAATTTTGCTAAATACGACGTATCTGACGAAATTAAAAACGCAGGCCCTAAAGTTTAATAATCACCTTTAGCCTGATAATTAAAACGCCAACCTTGAGTTGGCGTTTTTGATCCTATCTATTTTACTTCAGCAACGTAGTTACTTTAATAATTGCTGATAAGCCACCTATTAGCTAAAACGTTTTCCCTATGTTTTTGCGAATTTCTTAATAAAGGCTCACCGAGAGCCTGTTAAGCTTTAAAGTAGCAGTTACTAGTTTGTATATCCAAATTAAACGCTATTAAACTATGTCACATTAGTACAGTTACGGGTTGTCATCAGCAATGAAACAATACTGTAGGGTATATCTGTCCAATACCTCACTCTTTAGCACATCAAACAACACTAGCTATTACTGGTAAACTCCTACGATCACAAGAAGGCTCAAGTCATTCGTGTCTTGCTTGCTTTTGGAGTGTAAGCGTCCGGCCAACCACACCTAGCAACACCATTTTTTGTATTTGAAAATGCCTTCAACTTTTTATTGGAGG
>NZ_PNCV01000111.1:0-553 GCF_005886925.1 Pseudoalteromonas sp. S3260 | reverse complement strand
ACCACAGGCTATGGCGAGTCGCTCGCTAACACCCAATTTCATTAAACTGCGTACTTTGGTGCGAGGTTTACGCCATTGCCGCCAGTAGCACATTCTTATCCTACGACGGATCCAATGATCTAAATCCACTGTTAGTTGATAAGCGTTGGCTATTAGGTAGTAGTGTCCCCAGCCGCGTAAATACTGCGTGAGTTTATGAATTTGTAGGGTCATTGAGATCCCCCAGTTGCGGTTAGTGAGTTCTCTTACATTTGCTTTAAATTTCTTTAGCGCCTGTTCGTGGATCTGCACTTGAGCGTAACGGAAGGTAAACCCGAGAAATTTCGAGCCTGATACGGGACCGACTCGACTTTTCGATTCATTCACTTTGAGTTTTAATCGCTGAGTGATAAACGCAGTAATTTCCCGTTGGATTATGAGTCCTTCGCTTTTCGTTCTTACTAAAATGATTATGTCATCAGCGTAACGTGCAAACTTAAGGTGTTTGTAGGTTAGCTTCTTATCTAATTCATCGAGTAAAATATTGGAAAGTAAAGGGGATAATGGCCCACCT
>NZ_PNCV01000110.1:0-21900 GCF_005886925.1 Pseudoalteromonas sp. S3260 | reverse complement strand
TCTCTGTAAACCCAGTGTTCTCGGTGGTAAATATTTTTTATATTAATGACCTTGCGCGGCATAAAGCCCCGCCTAAAATAAATTTAGAAGGTAACCATATCAGTAGGCGGGAGTTTACCTCGCGCATTTTAATCTGACATCTAAATCTAATTTCTTGTTTAAACACAGAGAAGTGAATGAGAGTAAATGAGAAGACAACGGACTTCGAGTGACGAGCTGCGAGCTACTGCTAAAACCTTTGACCTTTAACCTTTGACCTTAAACCTTAAACCTTTGACCTTAAACCTTTGACCTTAAACCTTTAACCTTTAACCTTTAACCTTTAACCTGAAACCTAGGAACCTAAAGCCCGTAGCTCGAACCCCGTGGCCCGCACCCCGAGGCCCGAATCTCACACCTAAATTTGAGGCATAAAAAAAGCCGCATAAAATGCAGCTTTGGGGGTTTAGTCTCACTTCACTTTGGGCGTGTCTCCAAAACTTAGTGAATACGTTACCAAGGAATTGTTTAAGACTAGATAGACTCTAGGGCAATTTTAACCATTTCGTTGAACGTGGTTTGACGCTCATCTGCAGGTGTTGCTTCGCCGGTGATTACATGATCACTGACGGTAAATAATGCCATTGCTTTTGCGCCGTATTCTGCTGCTACGCCGTATAAGCCAGCTGTTTCCATATCAACAGCGAGTACACCTAGTTTGTCTAGGTCTTTATAAAACGTGTCGTCTGCTTGATAAAAAGTATCGGTAGTAAATACGTTACCTACTTTTGCATCAATGCCTAAATCTTTAGCCGCATTTACGCCGTTTAAAAGTAAGTCAAAGTTAGCAATCGCAGCAAAGTCAGTACCACGAACGCGGGCACGATTTACGTTTGAATCTGTGCTTGCACCTTGTGCAAAAATTACGTCGCGAATTTTAATATCGCTACCAATACCACCACAGGTACCTATACGAATAATATTTTTAACACCAAAACTAACAATAAGCTCACGAGCATAAATTGACATTGAAGGAATGCCCATGCCTGAACCCATAATGCTCACTGGCTTACCTTTGTAAGTTCCAGTATAGCCGTACATGTTACGTACGCCAGTTACTTGCACTGCATCATCTAAAAAGTTTTCAGCAATATATTGTGCGCGTAGCGGATCGCCTGGCATTAATACTGTTTCGGCAAAATCACCTACGTTTGCACTGATATGCGGAGTACTCATTGATTGTTTTCCTTTTGTTTGGCTAAAAGCCCTATTACTTTAAAATAGCGAGCGTATTTCTAAGTTATTTAACTGTGTTCAGCTTATCAATAAAGCCATCACCATATTCTAACGCTTTAAGGTTAAACCATTGCGCAAGTGTTTGGCCAATATCGGCAAAGCTATTGCGTTCACCCAGTGGCGTGTTGTTCATTCCTGGCTGATAAGCAATAACTGGCACATATTCACGAGTGTGCTCTGACCCTGGAAAGGTCGGGTCACAGCCATGATCGGCGGTGATCATTAATAAATCATCAGGCTTTAGCTGATCTAAAATAGTGGGTAAGTAATCATCAAACTCTTTTAGCGCTTTCGCATAGCCAACAGGATTTCTGCGATGGCCAAACTTTTCATCAAAATCAACTAAATTGGTAAAAATCAAACTGTGTTCCTGCGCAGTGGCCATCACTTCACTGGTTTTTTCTAGCAAGTTCATTAACCCTGGCGCTTTATGCTTTTGGGTAATGCCTTGATGCGCATAAATATCTGAAATTTTACCAATACTGATAACTTCGCCACCGTCTTTTGCAAGTACATCGAGCAATGTTGGCGATGGCGGTAATACTGAATAATCACGACGATTACCGGTTCTGGCAAAGTCTTGATTATTAGAACCCAAAAATGGCCGCGCAATCACTCGCCCTATATTCATTTCATCAAGCAGCGCCCGTGCGATTTCGCAAACTTGATAAAGCTTCTCTAGGCCGAATGATTCTTCATGCGCGGCTATTTGAAACACACTATCAGCTGAGGTGTAACAGATTGGTTTACCTGTTTTTACGTGCTCTTCACCTAGCTGCTCTAAAATCGTGGTTCCTGAGGCATGGCAATTGCCTAAAATGCCCGGAATACCTGTGCGAGCAATAAACTCGTCTACAAATTCTTGTGGGAAACTCGGCTGTGTTTTAGGGAAGTAACCCCAATCAAATAACACTGGCACGCCAGCCATTTCCCAATGACCCGATGGCGTGTCTTTACCGCTTGAAAGCTCTTTTGCGTAACCCCATGCGCCTTGTGGCTCATTTCGGTCAGCAATTAAACAGGGTTCTTTACCAGCGGCTTCACATGCATCTACTAACCCCAGTTTTGAAAGGTTAGGAAGCGAAAGCTTACTGCCAGTCTCGTCATAATATGCCTTGAGTAAATGTGCGAATGTATTAGCACCAACATCACCAAATTTATCTGCATCGGGTGCTGCGCCAATTCCTAAACTATCCGCCATTAAGATAATTGCTCTTGCCATTGTGACCTCACATCTGTTCTAGGTGGTTACTTTATCTGCTCTTCGAATTTTCCGTACAGGACATAAGTCCTGTTTCATAAAACCTAAACATTATAAATTTGCACTCTTAAGCGAAGCAAAAGAGATTAATCGTGTCTTTTTTGCTATTGTGATCTACCAACAATATATCCTTCTGTGTGGGTGAGAACTTTAGTGACACGAACTATTATAGCTATTGCAGGCGCATCGGCGTCCGGCAAATCTCTATTTAGCCAAACTATTTACAATGAATTGGTAAATGAGCTTGAACCAGGCGCTATCGCCATTATTGAAGAAGATGCTTATTACAAGGATCAATCGCATTTGCCGATGGCACATCGTACGCAAACGAATTACGACCATCCTGATGCATTTGAACACGAGCTATTGCTTGAGCATTTAACGCAACTTCGTAATGGCCACTCTGTTGAAGTACCAACTTATGATTATGCTCAGCATACACGTAGCGATAAAACGCGCCGTGTGGCTTCGGCTAAAATACTCATTGTAGAAGGTATTTTATTACTGAGTGATAAAGCGCTTAATAAAGAATTTGATATCAAGGTGTTTATAGATACGCCATTGGATATTTGTTTAATGCGCCGAATGCAACGCGACATGGAACAAAGAGGCAGAACATTACAATCTGTTGTTGAGCAATATCAAGCAACTGTTAGACCGATGTTTTATCAATTTATTGAGCCTTCAAAGCATAACGCTGATTTAGTTGTGACTCGAGGCGGTATGAATCGCGTTGCGATTGATATTATAAAAAGTAAAATAAAGTACATTTTACAAGAATAACAACGGGAAACGTTTGTATGACAACATTTATGAGCTTAGTAGGCATGCTAGTGCTACTAGGCATCGCTTTTGCGGCCTCAACTGATCGCAAAGCAATAAAATTAAGAACCGTGGGTATCGCATTTTTAATGCAAGTCATTATCGGCGGTTTTGTACTGTTTTTTGAAGCAGGCAAAAATGTATTAGCGAGTATGTCTCGCGCCGTTTCATCGGTTATTGGGTATGCCAACGATGGAATTAGCTTTTTATTTGGCCCATTAGCTTCGCAAGATACGCTAGGGTTTATTTTTGCAATTCAAGTATTGCCCGTTATTGTGTTTTTCTCAGCACTTGTTGCTGTGTTATATCACTTAGGCATTATGGATTGGATTATTAAAATTTTGGGTGGCGGTTTACAAAAATTATTGAAAACCTCACGCACCGAGTCGCTTTCAGCCACAGCAAATATTTTTGTTGGTCAAACTGAAGCGCCTTTAATTGTTAAACCGTTTATTGCAACCATGACCAAGTCGGAATTGTTTGCCGTAATGGTTGGTGGTTTAGCCACCGTAGCAGGCTCTGTAATGGCCGGTTATGTAATTATTGGCGTAGACCTTAAGTATTTAATTGCAGCCAGCTTTATGGCGGCACCAGGCGGTTTCTTAATGGCAAAAATGATAGTGCCAGAGACAGAAACACCTAAAGATGATTTAGCCGATATAGATTTAGGCGATGACAAACCGGTTAATGTTATTGACGCAGCAGCATCAGGCGCAGCAAACGGTATGCAGTTGGCACTTAACGTAGGTGCAATGCTACTTGCTTTCGTTGCGTTAATTGCTTTATTAAACGGTTTATTAGGCGGTATTGGTGGGTTATTTGATTACCCTACATTAACGCTACAAGAAATTTTAGGCTACTTATTTGCCCCTGTTGCATGGTTACTAGGAGTACCGTGGAATGAGGCAATTATAGCCGGCAGCTTTATTGGTCAAAAGTTAGTGGTAAATGAGTTTGTTGCTTACTTAGACTTTATAAATTATCGCGATACGTTAAGTGCGCATACACAAGCAATTGTTACCTTTGCCTTGTGTGGCTTTGCTAACTTATCATCGATAGCCATTTTACTAGGTGGATTAGGCGGTATGGCGCCTAGTCGGCGAAAGGATATCGCACGCTTAGGGCTCAGAGCAGTGTTAGCAGGATCTATGGCTAACCTTATGAGCGCAGCAATTGCTGGGTTTTTCCTCTCGCTAGCTTAGAAACTTAATGAGACGATCCAACTGTTGCAAAACAATAGGATAGCGCTTTAAGGGGTTAAAGCACTATCTGACTTGAACGATACTTCACCAAGGGCCGCAAGGCCCTTTTATCGTTTTTATAGCCTCTACTTTCTAAATCCTCAGCAATTCATACCTAAAAATTCCCTAGCAAAGCTTTCATTCTTATACCAATCCGCAATAATACTTAATCATTTTGCGGGACTAAACGTGTCGCTACCTGTGTTAAAAAATTCTCATTTAGAACAACTAAATAGCGAATTTTTTGCCTAGCTATCAACTCGTTTTCCAGCCTCAAAATAGACCACTTAATTAAGCGAATTGGTATTACTAAAAAAATATGAACAACTGTGTAACTGCAGAAGCATTTAATTGTCAGCCCTTTACAAGGCACTTGAGAGTATAAAAGGTAGCGAAGTTAACAAGAATGAATGGCTGTGAAGAGGTAATATAGGCATTATTGAGTGGGAACTTTTTGAGTTTTTCTCTGCTTAGGCGTGTTTATTATTGTCTATAGGCTTAATTTTTTACATAACGTTTAATGTAAGCTTCATAGCCAGACTCTGCCTTAAGCCGCTCAAGTGCTTGATTAAAGCGTTTTACTACCATAGGTGAAACGGCTTTGTTAAAGCCAATATAGTTGCCTTTAAGCTCATCCACATGAATTTGCTTGAGCTTCACCAAGTCATCCCTAGAGTACCCAAATGGCTCACTTTGATGATCAATAGTAAAGTCAGAGCCAATAATTAAATCGATGCGTTTTTTAAAAAACAGTCGCATAAATGAGTCTGCTTCACTAAACAATAGTAAGTTTTTATCGGTAACAAACCCAAGTCGACGCACCAGCATTTCATAAATGTCGCCTCGCACTATGCCCAACGAGTAGTTTTTAGCTTGTGAAATATCATTCATCACAATATGGTCGCTAGTTTTTAATTTAAAAAAGTAGGTTTGATTTGACACCAAGGGTCCAACCCATTTAAAAAGAGGCTCTCGCTCTTGCGTTTTTGCCAAAGAAAAAATGGCTGACTGCGGGTTACTTTGCACTAAGTGGTAAGCACGCTTCCAAGGTAGCATTATAAACTCGCACTCTAGCGCTGCACGGGCACAGGTATCTTTTACTATGTCATGATTGATACCCACCAATTGGCCAGTGCTATCTTGAAAGTTATACGGAGGAAAACTTTCGGTATAAATAACCAGTTTAGGCTCAGCAGCCTGGATATTATGGCTAAATAGCAACCCTAACGCTAATAATGTAAATTTAAAAATAAACACCCCCTATAATTTAAGTAATAACCTTAACCTAGAAAGCATGTAGAAACTATTAATTTATAACGCTGTTTGTAATGTTAAAATAGCAGATGACGTAAATAGAAATAAAAATGACTAGGGTGTTAAAGCGGTGGTGTAATATTCTTAAATTTTGGGCACAAAAAAAGCGCCTTAAGCGCTTTTTTTCATTTTACTTAAAAAGTAAAATTATAGAGCTGTGATGTTATCAGCTTGAGGACCTTTTTGACCTTGTGAAAGAGTGAACTCTACACGTTGGCCTTCAGCTAAAGTTTTGAAACCTTCGCTTTTGATTGCTGAGAAATGTGCGAAAACGTCTGGACCGTTTTCTTGCTCGATGAAACCAAAACCTTTAGACTCGTTGAACCACTTAACTGTACCTGATACGATGTTAGACATAGTATTATTCCTGATATAAAAAATTAAATTGTGCCCTAATGGGCGGTGTAGCAAAAAATGAGATGGTACTTAAAAACTTCAGGACGGTACTACAAGTATTACTTATACAACAACGAAATGGAGATTTATAAATTATCATGCTTTCTTTCTAGCTGCGGCCTACTATATAGAGTTACTGTGACAAGTCAACCCTTTACGCGATTTAATTAATAAAATAACCCTCGTAACTCACTTTACATGTTAAGCACTTGTTTAAGCAGCTTAAAATTCAAATTCTAACGCCATTCTAAAACTATGATTCTTCTCTGACTGGCTGATTTCAGTAATAAAACCGGCTTCCCACTTTAATTGTTTTTGTCCATCAAAGCGGTGCAAGCCTATAAACCCAGGGCCAATACCCACAAAGTCTTCACCAAGATACACCTCAACCGCGGGCTGAAAAGCAGACAAGTATCGGTAGCGATATTGCGCTCTAAACTCGCTTTCCCATTCGTTTTCTATATCTTGCCCCCATTCGTATACTAAAAAAGCATTCATGGTGAGGCTTGCACGACCAAACTCTTTTTCAATTACAAAACCAGAGGTTGCTTCGTATGCGTCGGCGTCATGCTGTTTTTCAAATTCAAATAACGCGCCCCAATCAGCCCATAGCCTGCCCTGCTCTATTAACTGCCAACGAAGCTCTAACTCATACGCTTGCAAGCCAAAGTCACCGTTATCATCGCGCTCACCCACGATGTAGCCTTCCAATGCCATGGTGTCGTTTATTGCGCCGCCTAAGCCAACGCGCTGTGCTAAAATATTACCACTATCAGTTTGATGCGACACAAGCCGCCATTCTAGCTCGCGCTCAAACGGCAACACATACGGATGATAAACTTTATCTACTACTATGCCATCAGCATAAACGAGCTTAGGTATTAATAAACAAAAACCAATTAATACAGTGGCTGCAAATAGGTTTATTGCTTTCATGATTTTTCCTTAGTGATTAATTTAGGAATAAAATAACAAACAGATAAAAATAACACGCTGCTCAACGCATAGCTTAAAACACTGGTTAAATTAGGCGTAGCCTCATAACCAATCAGAGCGCGCAATACTCGTCCAAACTCTGAGTTTTCGGTTAAAATAGCACGTAAATCCCATACGGTTGCCGTTGTTGCTATCAAATCAATTTGGCTCGCCAAATCAAGTGCCACAACCAGTTTTGCCGCACTGTTTAACGCTAACAATACCAATAAAGGGATAAGCCCAAAGCGCTGTTTGATTGCACTCAATAAAAAATACAACAACACACTAAAGCTACTGCATATCCCTAAGCCTAAAAAAGTGCCAATAAATAAGCTTTGTGCTGCTTCGTTGTTTTGCCAAAAGCCAATCAGGTAAATAATGTAATGACTTAAATAAAGAGTCATTACGCTGATAATCGCAATCATAAATGCAGGCGTTGCTTGTTTAATGGCGTAGTACAGCGCACTGATAAACACTAAAACACATAAAGCAATTTGGGTATATTCTAAACCCTGGTAGTCGAACAAGGGACTAATTAACGGCGCACTTTTTACAAACAAAAATGAAAGCCCGATCCCTAAAATAAGCCCTCCCAGCAATTTCATTAAACTTTGCTTGGCTACAACTTGCAGTAAAATAAGTAAAATGGCCACCGGCAGTAACTGGTTTAGACTCATCACTAGGCTAGTTATTAGCATTAGAGCGCTCCTTTTCAGTCACTATGACAGCACCACGCGCCGTATTGGGCGAAAACTCGCCAAAAAATTCATAGCGCCCAGGGATTAACGGCCCGATATAAATAACGCTTTTGCGCTTAGGGTAAAGTACTTTCTCTCGATTGAGATCGAAACTGTCGAACTCTTCAGGCGTACTATCTTGATTTTCGATTAACAAGCGTACCTTTTTATTGGCCGGTACGACGATTTCTGCGGGATAAAACAAATGATCTTTAAGTACAATAAGATAGTCTTTACTGGCGGCGTTAAATGATAAAAATACGCAACAATATAAATAGGGGTGAATAAGTCGTTTAATCACATTTAGCTCCTGCAAAAACTACCTGTACTTTTAAGCCGCCCAAATCGCTGTCTGTTAAATTAATTTCAGCGCTATAAATAGCAATAATGTGCTGGACTATTGCCATGCCTAAGCCCGCACCTTGTTCACCCGAAGGATGTTGGTCACCGCCAACACGATAGAAGCGATTAAATATCCGTTGTTTTTGATCGTCCGTCATACCTGGACCGCTGTCTTCTATTTGCCAAATACGCTGCCTGTGCATCTGCTTTAGGGTAATTTTTATTTGTCCGTTTGCAGGCGCGTACTTTATAGCATTACTCAGTAGGTTTGAAATCAACGTCACTAAGGTAAACTCATCACCGTTAATAGTAAAGTCATCTCCCTCAAGGCTAATAGTGTGATTTTTAGCCTCTATTTTTTCATATAGTTGGCTAACTACTTCTTGCGTGATCGCTAATAATGACTGTTCTTTAAACTGCTTTTGCCACTGCTCTGGCTGAGTACGCCCTAGTATTAGCATTTGCTCCACTATATTGGTGAGTCGATTAATACCTTGAGTCATGGCTTGTAATTCTTGGTTATCGCCTTGTTGGGCGGCCAAATTATGCACATTAATTTTTAAACTGCTCAGGGGTGTACGTAATTCATGGGCGGCATCTGAGGCAAAAAAACGCTCTCGTAAATAGGCCGTTTCTACGCGTTTAAATAAGTCGTTTAAGCGGCTGATCACTGGTTTTATTTCTTCATCCGTCACCTGCCAATTGATCGCTGTGAAATCATTTGCTTGGCGCAGGGCTAACTGTTTTGATAAACGGGTTAACGGTGCCAGTGCATATTTAACAAAAAAGCTAATAAATAGCGCAAGCAAAGGAACCGCCCATAACATGGGTAACATGGCTGATAAAATCACCGCCTCGGCAAGCTCAAACCGCTTAGCAATCGGCTCGGCAACAATAACGGTGCGTAAAGAAGTAGCAAAAACGAATACCCGCATTCGCTGCCCTGCAATATTAAGCGTTTGAAAACCCGCTTGATATTGGCTCAAATCAAGATTTAATTCGTCAGAACCGCTAAGTAGCTCACCACTTTGCCAAATTTGATACAGTAACTGGGCGCTTTCTTGCATTTTTGGCGCCATAGCGTTAATAGATAGAGGCTGTTGCATCAAGACTCCAGCCACCACTTTTAGCTCACTATCGAGTAATTGCTCACCATGGCTCATACTTTTTTGATAGCCTTTTACTAAAGCTAAAAAGCAGGTTAACACCATCATTGACAGTAAGATAAGTGTTAAACGCTTACGAATTGACATAGAGCATGGTTACCTTTGTAAATTCAAGTTTGTGCAATCTAGGGGCGTTTTAATCACGTGAGCTATCTCTTTCCCACAACATAGCCAATACCACGGAGAGTTTTAATAAAATCGCTGGGGAATTTTTTTCGTAGGTGATGAATATGCACCTCAATGGTGTTAGAGCCAACCTCTTCACCCCATTGATAGAGTTTATTTTCTAACTGCTGCTTAGATTGCACGCGACCTTGGTTTTCCAGTAACGCTTTTAGCAGCATGTACTCTTTTCGCGGCAGAGAAAGTAGCTCATCGTTAAGTGTGACACTGTGCGCTGACGTATCCATAGTAACATCACCACATTGTAATAAGCTCGACTGAGCTTGATTTACACGTCGGCTCGCTACGCGCAAACGAGCAAATAATTCGGCTGGTTCAAATGGCTTAGCTAAATAATCATCAGCCCCCATATCAAGCCCTTGCACTTTATCATCTATGCTACTGCGAGCGGTTAGTATCACCACCGGAATGACTTTTTTTTGTGCTTTTATGTGCTTTAAAATTTGCGAACCATCACCATCAGGTAAGCCTAGGTCAAGTATAACCAACTCTATTTCGCCACTGCCTAAACATTGCAACGCATGCTTAACCGTTGCGCTGTGTTCTACACTGTAGCCTTCTTGGCGCAATGAGCGGCAAAGCCCTTGCGCCACAAGATGATCATCTTCAACTAATAATAAATGCATTGTTTGTTTTGTTATCTCTTTAGTTTTTTATCAACTTTAGCTAATAATTGGCTAATTGCTTGCTGACGATATTTGTCCGCTTTAGCGCGAGTATCACGAATACCGGCCGCTTGTGCAACTATCAAATGGACTTTGGCTTGCTTATATTCACGTTCGTCGTATAAAAACTCACCATACAAGTAATTAGTATCAATGCCTTTTTGATTAAAAGCGAGTGCTTGCTTAAAAAACTTATCGGCGGTGTCATCATCACCAAAGCCAATTGGCCACCCTGGTACTTTACTGTATAAAGTTGCCAGGCTGGCATACGCTGAGCCACCTAAAGCACTGTCGTCTATTTTAAGGGCTTGCTCTAATGATGCCTTTGCATCTTTGGCATAACCCAACGCCCCTAAGCCGCCTTTTGCACCCGCAAAACTTGCCAGCACAATGCCGTTCCATGTATAGCTATTTGCTGAATTAGGATAGTTTTCGATAAATTGAGCACTTTGCTCACTCAGTTGAGTAAAGGCTTTGATTTGTGCGTCATCTTTAAGCTCATAATTAGCGACCGCCCACTGCTGTTGAATAGCGAGTAAGTCGCTTTGTTCATCTGCAAATACCGGCGATGAAAATACACTAACAATGCTTAAATAAGCTGCTAAAGTAAATTTTTTCATAATAAATCCTCTATTAACCTAAAAAGCTTTTTATTTTAGGGAGTTGTTTAGCAATTGCGTTATCTACAATACGTGGAAAAACGCCATTGATACGTGCAAAAAGTTTCTCAGGAAAACCAATAAATCGTCTGGTTTTATTTGAGTTTAATAACGCAACTAACTCATCAGCCACCAACTGCGGAGAGTCCATTTGATTACCAAGCGCTTTGTTCATTGCCCGCGTTTGAGCATCATTAATGTCAGTATCAGTTGCTCTAGGTGCCAAATAAGTAACTCTAACGCCAGTGTCTGAAAGCTCTCGTGATAACGCTTCGCTAAAACCACGCAAACCAAATTTACTGGCACAATAAAGTGTTTGATATGGGTAACCTATGCTACCAAAAGACGACCCAACATTAACTATGGTGCCTCTATTCGCTTGCAGCTGCTCTAAAAACAGTTGGCATAGTTTCATCGGGACGGCTAAATTAGTGCTCAGTAGATTATCAATTTGTTCACTACTACAACTACTTAAGCTTTGCATAACATTAATGCCTGCATTGTTTATGAGTAATTTAGCACCGCCCAATTTTTTGGCTTTAATTGCGAGTGCCAACATGTTTTCGGCAACCGTTAAATCTCCCACAAAAGTCATACTACCTGGGCACTGGCTACTTAGCGCATTTAGCGCATCGCCATTACGCCCTACTAATAGTAATTGCCAACCTTGTGCGTGCAGTGTTTTGGCAATCGCTTGGCCAATTCCCCCTGTGGCTCCTGTTAACACACATAAGCCGGTATTCATGCGTGTTGCTCTTGCGCTGATGCTTTAAAGAACGGCTCGTCATCTAAAGCGCGAAAAATATCACCGTACAAACGATAAAAACATTTTGCGCCATGTAAAATAGCTTGCTGATCGGCCTCATTAGTAATTTTGTTCATCAAGTTTTCAAAAAACTTTACGTGCTCTATATCAAGCGCACCATGAGAGGTTAAATAGCTAAATGCTTTTTTAGGTAAACCAACTGCATCAGCAATATTTGAAGCTGCGCCATCAGCCAGGGCAATTGAAGTCCCTTCGAGTACATGAACCATGCCAAAAAAGCTTAATGGATTTTTACGAGCGATACTGTCATAGGCATACGAGACCATCATTTCAGTGGCGAATTGTGGCTGACTATAGCGCACACTTTCTTTATCAAAACCACACGCGGCAATATCGTTAAGCACCCATTCTTGATGGCCAATTTCCTCTTCAATGTATTCGGCTACGGCTTCACGTAACCATTCTTGTTCGTCGGTTAAACGGGCACCTAACGACATCATTAATGGCACAGTGTGTTTTACATGATGATAGGCTTGCGCTAAAAATGACGCATACTCTTCAAGTGATGCTTGGCCTTTAAAAACGCGCTGTATAATTGGCGCAGCTAATAAGTACTCACGCTCGTTTTGAGTTTGTGCTTTTAATGTATTAAAAAAATCAGTCATGGATCACTTCTCCAAGTCGGTAAAATTGTTCAAAAATAAGGTTAAATTGCTGGCTAATAGCCTGGCGCTTAGGACGATTATTGGTCGTTAGTAACCCTTGCTGAACACTTAAAGGCTGAGCTAACCGATGCCACTTTTTAACTTGTGCATAATCGGGTAACTGTTGATTTATAAATTTCATATGCTCACTGAGTTGTTGATCACTCAACTCAGGGATTGCATAAATAATCGCGGTTAAAAAAGGTTTGCCCTCACCAAAAACAACGGCTTGTACAATCGCGCTTTGGCTCAATATTAATGACTCAGGCCATTCAGCACTGACATTACGGCCCATGCTGGTAATAATCAGGTTTTTAAGCCGCCCTTTTATGAAGAGCTTATTGCCATGCTGGGTCACTAAATCGCCTGTTGCATACCAGTTATTTGGGTTATGCGGCGCTTGATTTAAATACCCTAAAAATAGCTCACCCTTTATGTACAACTGGCCTTTTTCGATTTTGGTTTGTATGTGCGGTAATACAGTGCCGGCACTCTTTAAATCATCATTTTTGGGCGTATTTAAACTTACGACAGATGCCGCCTCTGATAATCCATACCCCTGATAAACAGGTAAATTAAGCTCTCTGGCGGTGGCAATTAAAGCATCACTCACGAGCGCTCCGCCAACTGCAATAAACTGTAATGACTTTGGCGGCTGCCAACCTTGTTTTGCAAACGCAATTAAACACGTTAATAACTCAGGCACTAAAATAAGGGTGTTAGGTTTTACACTGTCAATTGCACTAATGAGTTTTTCAGGATTTTTTAACCCTGAGCCAACAAAACCCAATTCGTTTAACGGCATTAAATGTACACAACCGCCACTTAATAATGGTGCATAAATACCTGCAATATTTTCCAGTAATACAGGTAATGGCAGAAAACATAAGTGAGTTGGTTTACTTATACCTATTTGCTCACATAACGATTGTGCAACTTGCATTTGGCTATGAGTTGATAAACACACCCCTTTTGGCTCGCCTGTAGAGCCTGACGTAAAAGTGATTTTTTGCGTGCCCTTAAAGTAACGAATCGGTTCTTTAACGTTGAGCTGATAAATATATAAGGTGTAATGATCAAACAAAGTAATAGACAATGTATGCGCACCCAAAGAAAGCCTTGGCATATCACTTATAAACAGCTGTGCACCACACTGTGCCAACACATATTGTGTTTGTTGTTGACTAAAAAAATGGGCGATCGGTATAGCCACTTTATTAGCAACGCTGGTCGCAGCATCAAGTACCAACCAAGCAGGTGTGTTATCAAGTTGAAATGCAATTGCATCAGCATCTGAATTTGCAAAAATTTCCGCTACTTTATTAATTTCGTGAAGCAGCTCAGTGCCTGTGAACTGTTGTGTTTGATTCGCAAAATGCGCAACTACCGCCGGCTGAGTAGCTAAATCACTTAAGCTATTTAACATACTCATACCGCCTCCAGCGCATTGATTAATGCCGTAATGCCATGTGTATTTTGTTGTTTAATATCAAGTAGCATTGGCGTATTAAGTACTTGTAGATGTGCTTGCTCTAAATTAACAATGCATACTGTAGGCTGGTTCGCGTAGTAACTTCCCCAGCTTTTTGGTTGCTCAACAACACTGCTGTTAGCCAATGCAATTTCATTACACGTTACCCCTAATAAACGCAATAAAGCGCGTACCTGTTTGGTGGCACAAAAAACCAAATTAGTAGCACCAATAGCTCTTAAAGCTTCATTAACAATAATAAAATGCGATAACGTGGCTTTTCTGTGTGTTGAATAGAGATTACCTAACTCAAACACTTTACTGCGCTGTGTGCCCATTGGTAAAAACTGCTCAATGGGCGCTGCTAAATATTGTTCAATAAATAAAGGAGAAGTGGCGTTTCTAAGCCCTAAAGTGCAATGCCCTTGCTGAGTTTTATACTGACAGAGTAATGGCATAAATGAAGTTAGGCTGGCATTGTACGCAGCTAAAAAGCCTTGTTTTACTGTATCTTCAAGGCGCTGACGGTGTTCATCACATTCTCTGGCGCTCACAAACTGTGTGAACGACTGAAAAAGTGTTGATGATGACTGTTGTTGTTGAGCTAATTGCATAAAAGCATCGCCTGTATTAAATCTATAGGTAGAATTTAATAGGCGAAACTTAAATAAAACTTAAGGTAAATTAATTTTTTAAAAAATTTAATTTAGACTGGCAATAACGGTTTTATTACGGCCCGTTTCTTTTGCATGATAGAGCGCTTTGTCAGCACATTTGTATACTTGATCAATATCATCACTGTGCTGCGGCCATGTAGCAATGCCGATGGAGACATTTATACAACCAACTTTGGCCATCGGTGTATTCGCCACTTCATTACGTAACCGCTCAGCAATAACAAACGCACTATCGCTATTTTCGTTCGGTAATATAAGTAAGAATTCCTCGCCACCAGTTCGCGCAACAATATCATCTTTGCGAGATACCTGCTTGATCACACACGTTAAAGTTTTTAGTACCTCATCGCCCACATCATGGCCAAAAGTGTCATTAACCCGTTTAAAAAAGTCGATATCTATTTCTAGAACCGCAAAGGGGACCTGTTCTTGAATTAATTTATCTAACAATAAATACAAACCTCGCCGATTATGCGCACCAGTTAGCGGATCGGTGAGTGCATCTTGGCGTAATTGCCCCATTTTCGACTGCAGTATATTAACTCCTTCTAACATGGCTGCTTTAAGTTGCTGACTTTCAAAATACCAAGGTTTAATACTTTTAAGATTTGCCACGTTTTGTTGATCAGTCGATAAATTTGCACTGTCAGCTAGTAACCTAAGGGGCTTAGCAATAAAATGCGCTAACACACCAATCAATACAAAAGTAATTAATACAATTGGTAGCATTCGCTTGAGCAACAGCCCTTGAAAAGTATCTAACGTGGCAAGTGTTGCCACCTCACTACGCTGGGCAACTACGCCCCAATTAGCAAGTTTAACGGGCGAAAATCCAGCAAGCATGTGCATACCTAAACTATTAATTACCCGCGCATGTCCATCCTCACCTTTGAGCACACGATTTATCACAGGATTATTCTGAACCACCTCACCAATACGCTCACTCACGGGATGATAAAGTAAAGTTTTATCATCGGCCACTACATAAAAATACGCCCCGCCATCGTAACTATGCTGTTTTAATAAGGCGTTTAAAATACTCTGCTGTTCTAAATAAAGACTTCCACCAATGTAACCATAATAATTACCCGCTTCATCGAACAAAGGATACGAAATGATCACCATTAAGTTATTAGCTAACGATACATAAGGACGGCTGATAAGTGGGCGCTGCAGCTTAAATGCTTGCTTGGAATGAGGCGAATCAACCCGTTTATTAATGATATTAAGCGAGGCGGGTGAAGCAGCTTTCAGCACACCTAACTTATTAATAACAACAGAATTAAAACTATTTGTTTGCTTTAAAAGTCGGTTTGTTTCCAGTTGTAACAGCTCGGTATTATTAATGTCTTTAACAATAATATTGGCTGAAAACTCAAGCTGCTGCATCGCTGCAATTAAAAAGTGATCGGTCGCCGAGGCAAGCTTACTAGCAAATACATGGTTACTTTTGAGAGTATCTTCTATTACCCGTTCTTTTTGTACTTGGTAACTAATGTATAAACCACTGAACAAAATAGCGGCTGTAGCAGTGATAGCTAACAACAGAATTAATTGCCTAAGTTTAAAAGTAAATGGTGATCGAAAACGCAACTTATTATCATCCTAAGCAAATAAAAACGACTGCTATGTACTACATATATCCTAAATATAATACAGAAATTAAACTAAGTAGCCTAATTTTTGTTATTTTTGGAATGATAAAATGACATTTATTATATATGTCGGGTTTTGCAGTTAAGCTCAATAATAGTTAAGCTGCATGCACTTTATTTTTATTTAGCCTTGAGGTGTGTGTTGCTAAATAAGTACCTGTTGTCGTCTTCTCTTTTTTTAATCGGATGTTTCATGCCAATAAAATCTTCTTTTGCCGATTCTGCGCTGTCGCTTGAACAGCAACTTGGGCAAAAACTTATGCTCGATTTACGCTACTTTTGTCACCAAGGCAGCAGTAAGCGCTGCAGAACAGCATTAACCGAGTTACCAGATACACTAGCCAAAGCGATTAGCCGTTATGATATTGGCGGGGTTATTTTATTTTCTGAAAACACCCAAAGTATTGAACAAATAATTAGCCTTAATCAGCAACTGCAACAAGCTGCGTCTCACTCTAAATCAGGCTTACCGCTTTTTATTTCAATTGACCAAGAAGGTGGACGAGTAGCTCGACTGCCACGTGATGTGGCCACTTCATTTACTGGTAATATGTCAATTGGCGCCACCTACCCTGAGCATGGCATTTATTTCGCAACTCAAACCGCGAATGTTCTTGCCACGGAGCTTTCAGCATTGGGGATTAATGTAAATTACGCGCCAACCGTTGATGTAAACATGAACCCAGACAATCCTGTCATTAATGTCCGCTCTTTTAGTGAAAACCCAAATGATGTAGCAGTATTAGGTGCCGCACAAGTTAGTGAATTTGAAAAAAATGGCATTATTAGCGCACTAAAGCATTTTCCCGGGCATGGCGACACCAATGTAGATAGTCATACCGGCTTGCCTAAAGTGATGCATTCAAAAGAGGTGATTTACGCACAAGATTTAGCGCCCTTTAAACACATTATTGAGCAGCATAGTCCGGGCATGATAATGACCGCGCATATTCAATACCCAGAGCTCGATAGCAGTACCTTGACTAATGTTGATGGCAAACAAATGATCAAGCCCGCGACAATGTCGCGTAAAATCATGACCGATATTCTACGTAAAGAACTTAACTATCAAGGTGTGGTGGTAACCGATGCACTTGATATGGCAGGTATTAGTCACTTTTTTAGTCCAACTCAAGCAATTATAAACACCTTTGCCGCTGGGGTTGATATTGCGCTTATGCCAATAGAGATTAGAACGCCAGATGACATTAAAAAGCTCGATGCCCTCATTGAGTCATTAGTCAGTGCGGTTAAATCAGAACAACTAAACGCACAGGAAATTGCGCATTCAGCACAGCGTATTACCTCGCTTAAAAGTAAATTTAAATTAAACGCTTTTCCTGATCCCATTAAAGCATTAGCCAATGCTAAGCACATTATTGGTAATAAAGCACATCGCAAATTAGAAGCGTCACTGGCATTAGCGGCGATCACCCAAATAAAAAATAACAACAACACCTTGCCACTTAAGCTTACTGCAGGCCAACACATTCATATTATTATGCCCGATACGCGTAAATGTATGGCCATACAACAAGCCATAATGGCACTGAGCTCACACGCATTAGTTTATAGCTGTAGCAGTTTACAAGGTTTTGACCCTGTTGATGCTCAGCGTAATATAAACCAAGCTGATATTATTATTGCCGGAAATGCCACGCCTAATCAAAGCGCGGTGGAAATTGGCGGGATGGATGATTTAGCCGATAACCCAGACTTTGCCCTCAATAACGCAGAGCAACCTAAAGCACTTGAATCATTACTTAAAATGGCTAACAAGCAACAAATACCCACCGTGTTTATTAGTTTGCGAGCCCCTTATGATATTGCTCAGTTTGGCGACTCTGCCGATGCAGTATTAGCTTCATATGCTTATAATATTGACGTAGACAAAAACGAGCAAGTATCTGGGCCTGCATTTACAGCACTTGCTAAAGTATTACTCGGTCAAGCCCCTGCTAAAGGCAGCTTACCGGTAACTATTAAACAATCAAAGAGCCACTAATATGAAACTCAATTGTGATTTAGGTGAAAGCTTTGGCGCGTGGAAAATGGGGCTTGATGATCAAGTAATGCCGCATATTGATATGGCAAACATTGCCTGTGGTTTTCATGCGGGCGATCCTAGCGTTATGGCCAATACTCTTAAGCTCGCTAAAAAGCATAATGTTATGATTGGCGCTCACCCAAGCTACCCCGATAAACAAGGATTTGGCAGACGCTCAATGAATCTGAGTGTGGCCGAGCTCACTCAGTGTTTACACTACCAAATAGCTGCTCTTGATGGCATGGCAAAGGCACAAGGATTAACCCTTCGTTATGTCAAACCCCATGGTGCGCTTTACAACGACATGATGAAACACCAACCACTACTTAGTGCTGTGATGGGCGCGGTTGCCAGTTACCCTGCTGATCTAAAATTAATGATACTGGCCACGGCCGATGCTAAACACCACCATACAATGGCACGTCACCTTGGACTAACGCTTGTTTTAGAAGCGTTCGCAGACAGGCTATATACAGATCAAGGGCACCTCGTAGCACGAAATATAGCAGGCAGTGTGCATGATAAAGCAGCATTATTGGCACAAGTTAAACAGCTTTTGGCCAGTAACAGTGTGACTACCCAGTCAGGAAAATCGTTAAAACTTAACGCCGATAGTATTTGTGTGCACAGTGATAACGCCCAAGGTGTTGCGCTTATTGAAGACATTAAGGCACTTTGTAGCGCAAGCGTATAACTTCCTCTAAGCTGTAAACCCCCTTTACAGCTTTTACTTTCTTTTATCACCTTCATTCATTGGTAGTTTTAAATACTGGCTTCGTCGCATCTGACTGTTAATTATCCCTCTCCTACCCTATAAATAGAGCAGTGATTTAAAACAGGGATAAATAATGAAAACGCTTTTAGCTATGAGTCTTATACTGGGCAGCAGTCAATTAGCTGTTGCCAATACCGATACATTACAACTTCAAGATATCTTTAATCTTGAATATGCCAACCAAATAGACATAACAGAAGACGGTAAAACCGTGTATTTTGTCCGCAACCGTATGGATATTAAAACCGACCGTAAAGTAGGCAATATTTGGTCTGTTGATTACAGCACAGGGCAACTACAACCATTAACTTCTGGTGTATAGTCTCTCCTGACGGACAGCGACTTGCTTTCATATCAAACCGAGATGGTAGCAACCAAATATATATTAAATGGTTAAAAACAGGGGCTATCGCTAAGGTTAGTAATTTAACTAGCAATCCAAGCTCACTAACTTGGACTCCTGATTCAAACCAGCTGGTATTTAGTATGTTTGTTCCAATGGCGACGTCTGCGCCTGTCAGCTTACCTAGAAAACCAAAAGGTGCCACGTGGGCAGAGCCTGCTAAATATATTGACGATGTTTATTATCGTGCCGATGGAGGGGGTTATACTGAAAAAGGGTTTAGTCAATTATTTACACTTGATGCCAATGGCGGTAATGCTCAACAACTCACCAACGATAATTTTAATAATGGTGGGGAAGTCAGCTTTAGTAAAGACGGTAAAACATTGTATTTTTCTGCTAATCGCAATGAAAATAATGAATTGAAGCCCACTAACACTGAGCTCTATCAACTCGATTTAGGCTCGCTAGCCATTTTCCCTCTAACTGAGCGTAATGGGCCTGATCAACAACCTAAAGTGTCACCTGATGGCAAATACCTTGCCTATACAGGGTATGACGACAAGCGTACTAATTACGAAAACACCCAACTCTATATTCGCGATTTAAAAACAGGGAATACTCACAGCCTAACCACCGATTTTGATAGAAGTGTTGGCCAAATTAAGTGGAGCGCGAACTCAAAAGGGCTTTATTTTAGCTATGCCGATGAAGGGCAAACTGCGCTGGCTTATCAACCTCGAAGTGGCAAACGTAAAGTGATTACCGAACAAATAGGCAGTGTTGCGTTTGGTCGCCCTTATTCCGGTGGCGATTTCGATATTAGTGAAAATGGTCATGTTGCATTTACATTGGCCGATACCCAGCGCCCTGCTGATGTAGCCACAATAAAGCGTGGTAAAGCGCAACGCTTAACCGATTTAAATTCTGATGCACTCGCAACCAAGCAACTCGCTAAGGTTGAAGAATTATGACTTAAATCAAGCCACGATGAGCTGCCAATACAAGGCTGGGTTGCTTACCCACCGGGTTTTGATAAATCAAAAAATACCCACTAGTGCTTGAGATTCATGGCGGCCCTGTCGCTAATTATGGCCCGCACTTTAGTGCCGAAGTACAACTATTTGCCGCTAAAGGGAACGTGGTTTTATACATGAACCCACGTGGTAGTGATTCATACGGTAAAGAGTTTGCGCAAACCATTCATCATAATTACCCAAGCAATGACTACGATGATTTAATGACGGGTGTTGATGCACTCGTTGCCAAAGGGTTTATTGATGAATCTAAACTATTTGTAACCGGTGGCTCTGGCGGCGGTGTATTAACCGCATGGATTGTAGGTCATACAGATCGTTTTGCTGCAGCAGTGGTTGCCAAACCAGTAATTAATTGGATCAGCTTTGTACTCACTGCCGACTTCTATCCTTTCTTTGCCGATTATTGGTTTCCGGGCAAACCTTGGGATCATATTGAGCATTACATGAAACGCTCACCCATCAGTTATGTTGGCAATGTTAAAACCCCAACCATGTTACTCACGGGTGAGGCAGACTACCGTACGCCTATTTCAGAAACAGAGCAGTTTTATCAAGCCTTAAAATTGCAGGGGGTTGATACTGCGATGGTGCGTATTCCAAACGCTTCACATGGTATTACTGCCCGTCCATCTAACTTAATGACCAAAGTGGCATATATTCAATGGTGGTTTGATAAGCATTCGAAATAAAACGCAGAGTTATGAGTGACGAGCTATATAAGCTCGTTGCTCGTTGCTCGAAGCTCACATGTGTAAACCCCCTTTACAGCAATAATGTAAGTAACCCCTTACATACTCAAACTAAATATCGGACTTAGATTCAAACTGAGTTGGTAAAAAATCGGTTTATAGAAGAAATAGTGCTGTGAGTTAGTAAAAAATCGGTTTGAGTCACTGTTTATAAGCCCTCAGTTAGTAAAAAAATGTTTTATAAGCTGCAGCAGTTAGTAAAAAATCGGTTTATTACTCTCTCGATACCTGCTTAAAACCTTTAAATTAATCGTTTAAGTGGTCAAATTGTGGGTTAGAAAGACAAATTCCCCTCTTTAATAATAAAAAATGGCCGTTATTAGCATGGTTAGTTAAAATCTGATCTGTATTAAGAGCAGCTAGTTAAATCGTGATCTGCTTTAAGTAGCTTAGGGTCTGTTGACCTTTGCGGATTAAGATTTGTTCAAACTAGGGGCGGTTTAATCGCGGCGCGAGGTTTGTAACCTAGTGGGCTAAGTCAAAACCGAGCAAAGCTTCCGCGTCCTGCTCACGCCCCTTACCTACATCCATGTAGGCAACAAAGAGTAAATCGCCCCTAGGCAGAACCCGAAGGGCAGCGCCTGTTTGGCATTGATGCTGCGTTATCGCCTATTTATGGGGAATAACCACACCACAT